>JAALOD010000013.1:0-37921 GCA_013372845.1 Candidatus Udaeobacter sp. | reverse complement strand
CATTCTCGCAACGCCAGCAGGTGTTTTTCCCTCCAGGGTCTGCCGATCCAAACTCCCCTCACCCGTGATCACCAGATCGACATCTTTCATTTTTGACTCAAGCCCGACGGCTTCTGCGACGACATCGAAGCCAGGCCGAATCGTCGCCCCGCGGAAACTCATCAGACCAAATCCGAGTCCACCTGCCGCTCCCGCGCCGGGTTTATCTCGATAATCAAAACCAAATTCCTCGGCGACGGCGTCGGCCAGCCTGGTCAGCGCCTGTTCCAAGATGTTGAGCTCATCTTTACTCGCGCCTTTTTGCGGACCAAACACTCGCGTGGCCCCATTTTCGCCGAGCAACGGGTTGCGCACATCAACGGCAGCAATGATTTTCGGCACCGCGCTCTGTAGAGGCGGCTGTGTCAGCCGCCTGTCTTTTGGTTGGGCGCTCGCCGCGGCGAGCGCCCCTATAACCTTCTTCGGCGAAATAATATTTGTGAGCGTTGCCAGACCACTCACTCCGTCGGTTAATTCCTTTCCATCTGAAAAAAACCGATAGCCTAACGCTCTTGCCATTCCCCATCCGCCATCATTTGTCGCGCTGCCGCCCAGACCGATGATGATTTCGTTCGCTCCTCGATTCGCCGCATCCAAGATCATTTCGCCAACACCAAATGTTGTTGCGTGAACGGGATCTCGTTCGTCTTCAGATAACCGTCGCATTCCGGCGGCTTCGCTCATTTCCATTACCGCCAGTTTCCCGTCTTCAATCCATGAGTAACGGGCCTCGATTTCGCGGCTGATTGGATCGTGCGCTTCACATTTCAACCACGAACCCCCGCGCGCTTCGCAAATCGCTTCCGCGGTTCCTTCCCCGCCGTCAGCCATCGGTACAATGGCGGTCTCCACGTCGGGCAAAGCGTCACGCAAACCTTTCGCAATGTTTTCCGCGACCTCGCGCGCGTTGAGCGCGCCTTTAAACTTATCCGGGGCAATCAGGATCCGCACAGTTGCAATTTCACCCTGCGTGTTTCACCTGTCATCCTGAGCGAAGCGAAGCGGAGTCGAAGGATCCCGCGGCATTGCCCAAAGGTTACATCACGGGATTCCTCGACTTCGCTCGGAATGACACGATGCAGTCACGCCTTCAACTTTTTTTCTAAAATCTCGCCTGCCAACTGCGGATTAGCCTTCCCTTTTGATAATTTGATTACCCGCCCCTTAAGAAAATTGAGGGAGGCGACGTTACCGCCTTTGAAATCTGCGACCGGTTTGGGGTTCGCGGCGATCACTTCGTCGCATAATTTTTCGATTGCGCTGAAATCGCTCAGTTGCTCGATCCCTTTTTCTTTCACAATCGCAGCTGCCCTTCTTCCACTTGCAAACATTTCCGCGAAAACTTCTTTGCCCTGTTTGCCGCTGATTTTTCCGCTGTCGATCAGGTCGACCAACTCATCAAGTGCTTCGGGAGGAATCGGACAATCGTTGACGGTCTTACCCGCGATACTCAGAGCGTTCTGCAAATCGTTCAGAATCCAGTTTGCGACATTCTTCGGTTTCTTTGCAGCTTTGGCTGCCGTTTCAAAGTATCTTGCCAGATCGAGATCATTCGCCAGCACGGCGGCATCGTAGGGGCTCACCCGATATTGCTGGACGAAGCGCACGCGTTTGGCCTTCGGCAACTCAGGCACGCGCTGTCGGACTTCGGCCAGCAGAATTTCGGTCTTTACCGGCACAAGATCGGGATCCGGGAAGTAGCGATAATCATGCGCGAATTCTTTTGTGCGCATGAGAAACGTTTCGCCGGTTGCGTCATTCCAACCACGTGTCTCTTGCTGAAGTGTTTCGCCGTTCTCCAGCGCAGCGATTTGACGCCGGACCTCGTAGGCCAGGGCGCGTCGCACCCCGCTGATCGAATTCAGGTTCTTGATCTCGATCTTCGCTCCAAGCTCTGTCTGCGACTCCGGCCGCACCGAAATGTTGCAGTCACAGCGGAGTTGCCCTTTCTCCATGTCGGCGTCGCTTACCGCGCCGTAGATTAAGATTTGTTTAAGCGAAGTGAGAAACGCGAACGCTTCCTCCGGCGAATTGATTTCCGGTTGCGTCACAATCTCCATCAATGGCGTGCCGGCACGATTAAAATCGATCCCCGTGCTGTTCTCGAAGTGAAAGCTTTTCGCCACGTCTTCCTCGAGATGAATACGCACCAGATGCACTTCCTTGTCCGGCGTGACGATATTTTTCTGCGCGTCCTTGGGGTAAGCCAGATCGTGTAGCGGGACGGCGCCGTTGGTGCAAAGCGGCATGTCGTACTGCGAAATCTGATAGTTCTTCGGCATGTCCGGGTAGAAATAATTTTTGCGATCGAATTTGCAGATCGGAGCAATATCGCATCCGAGCATGAGTCCAGTGAGCACCGTCATGCGCAGCGCCTCATGATTCATCACCGGCAGGGCGCCAGGCAGGCCAAGGCACACCGGGCAAGTGTGCGTGTTCGGTTCCGCTCCGAACTCAACCGGAGAAGCGCAGAACATTTTGGAGCGCGTCTTTAGCTGGACGTGCACTTCCAAACCGATCGTGGTGACGTACTGCATGGCACGAGAAATTAACCACTAATGAACACCAATAGACACGAATAACAGCCGCTAACCGTGATCGTGCCTGTTGGCATTCGTGTTCATTCGTGTCTATTGGTGGTTACTCTCTCCTCCAGCGCGTAATCGAGCGCACGCTGAATATCGAATTTCCTGATGCGCTCCGCGAGCACGGGATCGTTTGCCACTTCAATGACGCGCGGATTTTGAAGGAGATCGAGGAAACGTCCCTGCGCGATGAGGTCGGCGATTTCCGGATCGCTTCGTAACGCGACGATTTTTGGATGATCGGCCAATTCGCGCGCACCGTGGAATGTCAAAAATTTCTGCGTGCGTTCCGGATTGGAAAGGACGCTTCCGGCTTTCTCCAGCATTTCGTAGGTTCTCTGCGAAATCGGGTCAGTGTTCTTAAGCACGCTTCCAAGCAAACCCAGTTCCACTGAATTCTTCAGGCGTGCCAGTGATGTCGCGAGCGTCTGCATGCCGTCTTCTGGCTCCGAAAGAAAACGGCGGCGCACATCGAGCGCACGCGAGGTTGGGTCTTGTGCACTGTGCGCTGCGGAGCCGGACCGACTGCGAGTTTGTCCTTCAGCCAGTGCGCCGACTGTTCGCACACTTGCAACAGTCAGCCAAAGCAGAAAGAGACCGAAAAACAATCCAAGAATTGCGCCTGCAAAACCGTAAATTAGGTAGAGCAATCCGGATTCTTGTTGGGAAGTTCGCTTGAACAAAATCGCGCCGATGCCGCTTACGAGCATGTATGCGGCGACCGCAAGTGTTGCACCGCACAAGATCGACAAAATTGGGTCAGGCATTTTGAAAAAAGGCCGCACCGCCGGAACCAACAAGGCGCCTCCGAGAAACGCAGCCGCGTAAGCGGCACCGAGGGCAATAAGGCGCACGATTTGACGCATCAAACCCAATCGCCAGCCCCGCAGGACTTCGAACAAGATCAAGATGACGCCAAAAGAAATGAACACCACCTGCCAAAGTGGCGACCCGGCCACCGATGGAATCGCGGATTGCGGATTGTCGATAACGAAAGTGTTCGCGTGCTCGCGCCCTAGGGTCGGAGTTGCGGATAGAATAACGCTCGGCATCGCCAGACTTACCGCTCCGCAATCCGCAGTCCGCGATCCGCAATCTTAGTCGCTCGCTGCCGCAAAGCATGATCGCCAAGCACCAGCGCGGCCATTGCTTCTACTATTGGCACTGCCCGGGGAAGAACGCACGGATCATGGCGACCGCGCGCACCGAGCCGGGTTTGCTGGCGCGAACTGGTCACCGTTTTCTGTTCGTGGCCGATCGTAGCTGTCGGCTTAAACGCGACGCGAAAATAAATCTCTTCCCCATTACTGATGCCGCCCTGCACGCCGCCGGAATTGTTGGTTGCCGCGCGAATTTTTCCGCCGCGCATCTCAAATGGATCGTTATGCTGCGAGCCCCGCATCCGGGTCGCCGCAAAACCAGATCCGATTTCGAATCCTTTTGTCGCCGGTATGCTCAGCATCGCTTTAGCCAGATCCGCTTCGAGCTTGTCGAAAACCGGTTCACCAATTCCCGGCGGAATGCCGCGGACGAGACATTCAATGACACCGCCAACTGAATCGCCCTGACCGCGAACCTGCTCGATCAGCGACACCATCTTTTTTGCCGCTGTGGCATCCGGGCAGCGCACAATATTCTTCTCGATGTCTTTCGCTTTCACCGCGGAACGATTAATTTTAGCAGCGACTTCGTGAATTTGCGCGACGTAGGCGACAATCTCGAATTCCGCGTACAGCACCGACAATATTTTTTTCGCAACCGCGCCGGCTGCTACTCGGCCAATCGTCTCCCGGGCCGATGCGCGGCCACCGCCTTGCCAGTTTCGAATTCCATACTTGGCTTCATAAGTGAAGTCGGCGTGTGAGGGCCGGAATTTCTCTGCGATTTCCGAGTAGTCCTCTGGCCGCGCGTCTTTGTTGCGCACCAGAACCGCGATCGGGGTGCCCAGTGTTTTGCCCTCAAAGACACCGGAGAGAATCTCGCACTGGTCTTCTTCTTTCCGTTGCGTTGTGATCTTGCTTTGGCCCGGACGACGGCGGTCCAGCTCACGTTGGATTTCCGCCTCGGACAGTTCGATGTTCGCCGGGCAACCGTCGATGACCACGCCCACGCCGCCGCCGTGCGATTCGCCGAAAGTCGTGACGCGAAAGAGCTGGCCGAAGGTGTTGCCCATTGCGTGGCGATCTTAATCTAATCAGCACGCAAGCGCGAGGTGCATCAGCTTTTCCGAAGACGATATCAATCTCGCGTACGCCTTGCGCTCTTGCGAGCAGGCGCGGCCGAAATCGGCGGCGACCGCGGAAGTACGGGCGAGGACTGCACGATGGAGGTTGTGGTCTGCCCATGAACGAGAAACCGATCCAGCACGCGGTCCAAAGATGCGATTTCAGGTAAATGGACCTTGAGAATGAAGCAATCTTCCCCGGTGACTCGATGGCATTCCACAACCTCGGGAATCTGCTGAGCGAGCGCGGAGATTTTCGGCAGATGCCCGGGAAGTGGCCGGATTCTGACAAACGCGGTGATCTCGTGTCCCGCTGCTTTCGGATCCAGTTCGAGACGATAGCCGGCAATCACACCACTTTTTTCTAAACGTCGAACACGCTCCTTGGCTGCCGGATTGGACATCTTAATCTTCCGGGCCAGCTCAGCGATCGACATCCGTGGATTTCGTTGCAAGAGTTTTAGGATTTCAATATTTTTGTGATCCTGCACTATTTCTTTAGTATTTACCATTATAAAGGCTAGGATTCCTTAATAACTAACATAAATAACTACATTCTACATTACTTTTGCTTGCACAGCTAACTCAAGACTCTATTGTGAATGGTATGACGGACGAGGTCGTCCTGCAGATAAAGCCAATCGCCGGAGAACGGGCGCAACCGGCAAGACCTGTTCCGCCAGAGGTCTTCTTCATCTGCAGCGCCATTTTTCATTATCTCGGGCCGGCCTTTGCCGTGCTTCTGTTTGCAGAAGTTGATGTATTAGGCGTCGCATGGCTGCGGATTGCAAGCGCAGCCGTGGTATTCGCATTCTGGAAGCGTCCGTGGCGCTTATTCGCAGAGCTGCGCGCAGGCGAGAAGCGAATCGTAGTCGCATTAGGTTTCGTGCTGGCGATTATGAACGTTTGTTTCTACGTGGCAATCGATCGGCTGCCGCTAGCGACCGTGGGAACGATCGAGTTCCTCGGACCAATCGCGTTGGCAGCATTAGGCGTGCGGACGATCCGGAATCTTGCCGCTCTGCTACTCGCGTGCAGCGGCGTGTTCCTGTTGACCAGTGTCCGAATCAGTGGCGAACCGATTGGATACATTTTCGCATTTGCGAATTGCGCGCTGTTTGTTCTCTACATTCTGCTGGGGCATCGGATCGCGGCGACCGGCGGCCGCGGCGGAGTTGAACGTCTGGCAATGGCAATGGTCATCGCGAGCATCGTGGTCACGCCAATTGGCTTGAGGAGCGCAGCCGGCGCGCTATTGGATCCCAAGCTTCTTCTCGCTGGCATAGGAGTCGGCATTTGTTCCTCTGTCATTCCTTACATTTGTGATCAATTTGCAATGGCGCGATTATCCAAGGCCACTTTTGCTCTTATGCTGTCGCTCCTGCCCGCGACAGCGTGCCTGGTAGGGATAATCGTTCTGCGACAAGTTCCATCAATTTCCGAACTAACCGGAGTCGGCGCAGTGATAGCCGGAGTCGCTTTGAAACGAAACGCGAATGATTAAATAGGAGGTGTTAAAGATGAACTACACAAATCTTGGCAAGACGGGGCTCAAGGTATCGCGAATCTGTCTAGGCTGCATGAGTTACGGACTCAAGGAAGAGAGAGAGTGGGGTCTGGATGAGGAACAAGGCCGGCCTTTCATTAAACGAGCGCTTGAGCTTGGCATTAACTTCTTTGACACAGCCAACATGTATGGAAATGGCAGGAGCGAGGAAGTTCTGGGCCGGGCGCTACGCGAATTTGCGAAACGAGATGAGGTAGTCGTCGCGAGCAAAGTCTATTTCCCGATGCGTCCCGATGTGAACGGGCGCGGACTGTCCCGCAAAGCGATCATGACAGAGATCGACCACAGTTTGCGCCGCCTCGGAATGGATTATGTCGATCTATATCAGATCCATCGTTGGGATTACGATACGCCGGTTGAAGAAACACTCGAGGCCCTCCACGATGTCGTGAAATCAGGAAAGGTGCGTTACATCGGGGCATCATCGATGTTTGCCTGGCAATTCTGCAAGGCGCTTTACCTGGCCGACCTCCACAGTTGGACGCGCTTTATTTCGATGCAGCCGCATTACAACCTGCTGAACCGGGAGGAGGAACGGGAGATGTTGCCTCTTTGCCTTGCGGAAGGAATCGGCGTGCTACCGTGGAGCCCGCTGGCGCGCGGCCGTCTTGCTCGCGCATGGGAGACGCAGCCAAGCACTGTGCGCGGTCAAACCGATGAGTACGGCAAGAAACTTTATTCGGGGACTGAAGATTTGGACAAACAAGTCGTCGATTGCGTCGGAGAAATCGCCAAGGCGCGAGGCATCTCCCGTGCGGAGATCGCGCTCGCGTGGCTGCTTCACAAGCCGGCGGTAACCGCCCCAATTGTTGGCGCAACCAAACTTCATCATCTTGAAGAAGCGGTGGCGGCTGTGGACGTGAAACTATCCGACGCAGAAATCGACGCTCTCGAGGCGCCGTATGTGCCTCATCCCATCGCCGGATTCGAATGATCAAGATTTCAGAAAATGTTAACCTGTCGGCGCGGCGTAACTTTTAACAGCACCAAACCAACTAGCATGATGCTTCCTGATTACATTGACTTCTTAATTAAACGATTTGAGAACCCGGATGAGGTTCGAACTTTTGAGAAAGGACGGTTCGAACTTATCAAGATCGGCGGAATGACGATCGGCCGGGCGACATATGAACCCGGATGGAAATGGTCGCAGCACGTCGCGCCAGTTGCCGGGACTTCCCTTTGTCAGGTCGAGCACGTTGGCATGGTGATATCGGGGCAAGCTGCGTGTACCATGAAAGATGGAAGGTCTTACGTCATGAAGCCTGGAGACATCTTTTACATCGGTCCCGGGCATGACAGTTGGGTCGTGGGCGATCAACCTTATGTTTCGCTCCACTTTCTCGGAGCGGAAAGCTACGCGCATGACTGACAGAACCGCTCCCGTTTCGAGATCATCCGCACCGCATTACACATGGGCGAGCGTATGCGATGGTTGGCGCCTGAACGACAGCCCCGGGCTAAGCGTCGTCGAAGAAAGAGTTCCGCCCGGCGCTGGAGAGGTGCGTCATTATCACAATGAGGCGCGCCAGTTCTTTTACGTGCTTCAGGCGCGGCTACTCTAGAAACGGAAGGAAGAAAGCACGAAATTCCCGCCGGTTCTGGACTTGAAGTAGCTCCCGGCGTCCAGCATAAATTCATGAATACCTCTGATCAGGACGTAGTTTTCCTGGTCATTTCTGCGCCTTCCACGAAAACGGACCCAATTAACGTGGAATAATGACGTGGTTGAAAACGATGCGTCCGCGACTGCGTGGTCAAATCGCTTCGAGCGCGCCCTTCAAATCGTCGATTAAATCGCGAACATCTTCCACGCCCACCGAAAGCCTGACGAGCGAGTCGGTAACGCCGAGTTTTTCGCGCTGCTCCTTCGGTACCGAAGCATGCGTCATAAGCGCCGGGTGATTGATAAGGCTTTCGACACCACCCAAACTTTCCGCCAGCGCAAACAGGTGTGTGTTCTCCAGAAAACGCCTGGTGCCCGCGAGATCGCCTTTCAAAACGATTGTTACGATTCCGCCGAAGCCGCGCATTTGTTGCCGTGCCAGATCGTGGTGCGGATGGGATTTTAGTCCGGGGTAACGGACGAATTTCACCTCTCGCTGTTCTTCGAGCCACCGCGCAATCTCGAGCGCATTCGCGCAATGTCTTTCCATCCGGAGTGCCAGAGTTTTCAAACTCCGCAGCACAAGAAAACTGTCGAACGCGCCGGCAATTGCGCCGACTGAGTTTTGCAGGAATGCGATTTGATCGGCGAGCTCCTTGTTATCGCCGACCACGACCACTCCGCTCACCAGATCGGAATGACCGTTCAAATACTTCGTCGCAGAATGCACGACGACGTCGAATCCGTTCTCGATCGGGCGTTGAATCCACGGCGTTGCAAATGTGTTATCGCAAACCGAGATAATTTTGTGCTCGCGCGCGATTTTGGCAATTGCTTCGAGATCGATCAGCTTCAGCAGCGGATTGCTCGGAGTTTCGATCCAAACCATGCGCGTGTTTGACTTGATAGCGCGCTCGAGATCCTCCGCATCGGTCAGATCGACATAGGTAAAATCAAGATTCGCCGAGCGACGGCGCACCCTGTCGAACAAGCGGAATGTGCCGCCATAAAGATCATCGCTTACAACGATATGCGACCCGCTCTCGAGCAACTCGAGGACAGTGGCCATTGCAGCAAGGCCGGAGGCAAATGCAAACCCGCGTGTGCCGCTCTCCAGATCGGCGATGCACTTTTCATACGCGAGCCGGGTGGGATTAATTGAGCGCGCGTAGTCGTAGCCTTTGTGTTTTCCGGGGCTTTCCTGCACGTACGTCGATGTTGCATAAATCGGTGTTATTACCGCGCCAGTGGAGGGGTCGGGCTCCTGTCCCGCGTGAATCGCGCGCGTGGCGAATTCGTGTTGCTTTTTCATGTCTGTGCAATCTAACCGCGAATCACGCTGAGATCGCGGATAAAATTCAAAATTACGAACGGGATCTTGTCATTCTGAGCGGTGCGAAGAATCTCTGATCAGTTCTCAGAATAAGAACGACATCGAGATGTTTCGCTTCGCTCAACATGACAACCCAGAGCACTGGGATCGATCCGTGTTGCCCGCGTAAGGAGCAGTTCACTGCTTGGGCATGTGCAACCGTAAATACGAGAGCAGGTCGGAACGCGTGACTAACCCGAGGAATTTGTCGTCTTCCATTACGATGGCGACACGGCCGCGATCGAATACATCCAGAAGATCCTTGATCGTCGCGTTTGGCGACAGTGTTTCCAACTTCGATGTCATCGCATTCTTTACGAGATCATTAAAGTGCGAGGCGTCGCGATGTACCTTCACAAGCACATCGGATTCGTCGAGAATCCCAATCGCACGTCCATGTTGATCGACCACCGGAACCTGTGAGACATCCGCGTCGCGCATCCGTTTGACCGCGGTCAGCAATGTGTCGCTCGGTCCGACGGAAATTACTTCGCCAGCCTCGTAACGATGCGAGACCAGATCGCTCAAATCCCCATGCGGCGGACGATGAATAAAACCCTGTTCCGCCATCCAGAAATCGTCGTACATCTTGGAAAGGTATTTGTTCCCGGTATCAACCACGAAGCTAACGACGCGCTTCGGCTTCGTCTGTTTACGGCAGTAACGCAGCGCTCCGGCGACGAGCGTGCCCGTAGAAGACCCACCGAAGATCCCCTCTTTACGCAACAGCTCACGCACTGTTGCAAAACTTTCCCGGTCGTCGATCTCGAACACTTCCGTCACCAGCGACATGTCGGCGATTTCAGGAATAAAATCCTCGCCGATGCCTTCGACGGCCCAGCTGCCTGCTTCGTTGAGCTTGCCTGACTTTACGTATTCGTAAAGCACGGAGCCTTTTGGGTCGGCCAAAACCATTTCGATTCCGCGTCGCGGCTTGACGCGATTGAAAAATCTCCCGAGACCAGTCAGCGTCCCGCCGGAACCCACTCCCACGACAATTGCGTCGACATCGTGCCGCATTTGTTCCCAGATTTCCGGTCCGGTAGTGCGCTCGTGCGCCAGAGGATTTGCGGGATTACCAAATTGGTTCACGTAGAATGCGCCCGGGATTTCTTCGGCGAGTCGCGCTGCCACATCCTGGTAATATTCGGGATGGCCGCGCGTCACGTCTGAACGAGTGATCCGTACTTCGGCGCCCAGCGCTTTCACGTGCGAGATTTTTTCCTGCGACATTTTATCGGGAATTACGAGCAGGACGCGGTAGCCTTTCGCGCCGGCAACCAGCGCAAGGCCCAGACCTGTGTTGCCTGCTGTCGCTTCGACGACCGTTCCGCCGGGTCGCAATTTCCCCTCGTCCTCCGCTGCTTCGATCATCGAGAGAGCGATCCGGTCCTTGATTGATCCCCCTGGATTCTGATTCTCAAGCTTAAGAAAAAGCTGACACGGACCGGTGTCGAGCTGTGTGATCTCCACCAGTGGCGTATCACCGATTAGCGACAGGATTTGAGGCGGACCCTTGGAACTGGTCTGGGGAACGGTTGGAGTTTCGAGCATTGCGAATTTTTAATGGGAGGCTATCGGTGGCTCGCCTTTATGCGACCATTCCGATTTGCTGTCTTCGAGGAATTGTTGGAGCACATCAAAATGGACTTCGCCGTAGTTCAATGCGTAGCGGAGATCGCCGCCTTTGTAAATCCAAGTCGTGGGAATCCACGATAACGGCATCCCGGCGAATTGCTTGATCTTGTTGTCCCCCTTGCGCGGTCCTGGGTCCGCCACAATCGTGACGTTCGGTTGGTCTGCGATTTGGAATTTCTGCAACATCGCACGGCCGTCCTCGCCATTATTCCAAACAGAGACGAAATAAAATTTCACCTGTGGATTGTCTTTAACGGTCTTGAGCCAGCCGCCGCTCCTCAATTCCGCCTGGCAATTGGAGCACCACGGTGCCCAAAGATGTACGACGCTAAGATCAGGTGATTTGATCGCGCTAAGGACCTGCTGCTCGGCGGGAGATGGCTCGGCGCGCAGCGATGCAGCTGCGAGCAGCACACCTAAAATCGACAATCGGAGGATCGACATGCACTCTTAAACTACGAGAGAAACAAAGCGCGCTCAAGGAGCACAGGTATCTTGTCCGCCAGTCGGACGGACTCGTCCTGTGGTGGGCCCGTGGAGGCCACTGGGCGTCTCGCCTGGTGGTTCTTTGATTCGGCAGCCGAGACGGCTATGCTGCGAGTTGACCTGCGCGCGGAAAACGCCTACTGTGGCGTCCCATTCCGCCGCTGTAGCTGCGCGGAAAGATCGGCGCTCCACTGGAGGCGCCGTTTTGCCTGAAGGAGGCCCACTTAATTTTATGATTCACATGCAGGATGTAATGGCGAAGCCGATGCCGGACTTCCGAGAGGGAAGCATCGTCAAGGGACGCATTTTGGAAGTTCGCCCGCGGGAGGTATTGGTCGATGTGGGATACAAATCCGAGGGCGTGATTCCGTTAACAGAATTTGATGACGTCGAGTCGCTGGAGGTGGGCGACGAAGTGGACGTGCTCCTGGAGCGGCTTGAGAACGACGAAGGCATGGTCGTTCTGTCGAAAGAAAAAGCGGCTTACCGTCAAAATTGGAACAAGATCGTCGGTGTGTTTCAAGGTGACGCCCTGATCAAAGGCAAAGTGAAGTCGGTCGTGAAAGGCGGTCTAATGGTAAACATCGGGGTTGAGGCATTTTTGCCGGCCTCTCAGATCGACGTTGTTCCGCCAAAGGACTTACAGCAATTCGTTGGCAACACGTACGATTTCAAAATCGTTAAGCTCAATGACGACCGCAAAAACGTCGTGCTCAGCCGGCGTGAAGTAATTGAGCAGGAGCGTAGCGAGAAGCGGCAGAAATTCATGGAAGGCGTGAACGTGGGCGACCGCGTCGTCGGCACCGTGAAAAACATCACCGACTTCGGCGCATTTATCGATCTCGATGGCATGGATGGCTTGCTGCATGTGACCGACATGACCTGGGGCCGGCTCGGACACCCCAACGAGTTGTTGAAAGTCGGGCAACAGTTGGAAGTCGTCGTGCTCGACATCAACAAGGAAAAAGAGCGCGTGTCGCTCGGGCTCAAGCAAACCCAGAAGAACCCGTGGGACCAGATCGAGGAGCGCTTCCCTGCTGGTCAACGGGTCAAGGGCAAGATCACCAACCTTGTTCCCTACGGAGCGTTTGTTGAGATCGAGGAAGGCGTGGAAGGACTCATCCATGTCTCCGAGCTTTCATGGACGAAACGGATCATGCGCCCCTCCGATATCCTCAGCGTTGGTCAAGAAGTGGAAGCTGTCGTACTTGGGGTGAATAAAGAAGAACAGAAGATTTCATTGGGTCTGCGCCAGCTGGAGCCGAATCCGTGGGATGAGATCGAGAAGAAATTCACCATCGGCAGTCGAGTGAAAGGTAAGATTCGCAACATGACTGCATACGGCGCGTTCGTGGAGCTGGAAGAAGGCATCGATGGGATGATTCACGTGTCCGATCTGAGCTGGACCCGCAAGATCAATCATCCAAGCGAAGTTTTTAAGAAAGGCGACGAACTCGACGCGGTAGTGATCGACATCGACAAAGTAAACCAGCGGATCAGCCTCGGGATTAAACAACTGACTGAAGACCCGTGGAAGACGATCGATGAGAAATATAAAATCGGCGATCTGGTGAAAGGAAAAGTAACCAAGCTCGCCAGCTTCGGAGCGTTTGTGCAGCTGCAAGACGATATTGACGGTCTCGTGCACATCTCGCAATTGAGCGAAGATCACGTCGCGAAAGTGAAAGATGTCCTGAAAGTAGGTCAGGAAGTCGAATCGCGCGTCATTAAAGTGGACAAACTTGAGCGCCGCATTGGATTATCGATCAAGGCCGCGAATTACACCGAGGAGCAACTGCGCAAGGAAGCTGAAGCGCTCGACATACTCCGTCCAGGCGAAGACATGGTCGGCCTTGAAAAAGCTTTCGCCGCGGCCGAACAGGAAGAGTATCGCCCCGGCGATTCCAAAAAAGAAGCGAAGGAACCAAAGGAATCCAAGCGCGAGTCAAAGAAGGATTCGAAGAAGAAATAGCGAACTGTTCGTGTCAGAGAACAGATTCAGGTCTGCGTCTTAATCAAAGGCGGCGCAGCGCTGCCGGAACTCAAGGACGCAAGTCTGTCAGCTGAGGACCGAGGGCGGTCAGCTCGACATGATGATCACAGCTGATTATAAATCGGAAGGCCATGCCGTTTAATTCTTCTCAATCCAGGCCGCGATTACGGATAATTGCGATTGCTTTAGTATTCGCGATCGCTGGCTGCGGAAACTCAACCATCGTAGGCAAGTGGCGCCTGATGGGAGGATCAAATGCAATCCTTTGGGAATTTTCGGCAAATGGCGTCGTTTTAGTCGGGGACGTGCGTGGCAGGTACAAATTCGGCCACGAAGATCGAATCAAAATCGAGACACGGTTCGCAACTGCAGTTTACCAAATGAAAATTTCCGGCGACCGGATGACCCTGCAAGAACTCGGCGGCTCCAAGCTCGAGTTCACGAGAATAAAGGAAACGGACCGCTGATCTCTCGTTCCGGTAGACCCCCGGTGAAGTAGCCTGCCGTTAACTCTTCCTGTGCCGCGCTTGCTTGTTCGTCGCGTTGGCAGATGTCTTGTTCCCTTTTAAGGCGCCCGACGTTCCAGTGCTGATTGGTGGTGTGTGATGAAGGGCCAACGCGCGGCCAAGCTCTTTTTCGTCGGTCAGATCGAGGCGCAATGGAGTAACTGAGACCCAGTTGTGCTCAACCGCCCATCGGTCGGTCCCTTCCTCCGCTCCCTGAAGCGGGATAATAGTGAACCAGAAAATTGGCCGACCCATCGGATCTTTACTGGGGGCCACTTTGCCGTCGTAGTGCCGCACGGACTGGCGCGTCCAACGAATGCCCTTTGGTTTCTCTGGTAAATTCACGTTTACCAGATCCATTGTTTTTTCTTCCAGCAGCATCTCGATCACCTTTGCGACGTACGGTTCAAGCTTCGCGAAATCTGGGTCTTTGTTTTCGCTCACCGATGTGCTGAACGCGATGCCACGCACTCCGAGCAGCGCAGCTTGTTTTGCGGCGGCCAGCGTGCCGGAATGCCAGCAGGAATTGCCGAGGTTCAAACCGAGATTGATTCCCGAAAGAACGAGATCGACATGCTGCCAATGATGCGTTCCGAGCGCAACGCAATCAGCTGGAGTACCATTCACGCGATAAGCCTCGAAGTCGCCCAGGCGAATCCGTTTGTACCGAAGCGGCCGTGAGGAAGTAATAGCGTGACCCATCGAAGATTGTTCAACGTCGGGCGCGACGATGCGTACTTCGCCAAAACGCGACGCGACTTTCGCGAGGGCAATAATGCCCGGGCTGTAAATGCCATCATCGTTCGAAATAAGGATTCGCATCTTCTTTATCATTAAACGTGTGTCAGATTGTTTTTGGCCGAACCGTTCCGGGTAGTATCTACGATTGCGAAAGAGGATGCGAATCACACTGATACACAATCCAAAGGCTGGCGATGCGGAACATGGCGAAAAACAATTGATGGCAGCACTGGCCAAAGCTGGACATCACGCTACTTACCAATCCACGAAAGAACCCGGTCTCAAGAAAGCTCTCGCCCAGCCGACAGACGTGGTGCTCGCTGCCGGTGGGGATGGCACGGTCGCAAAGGTTGCCTTTCGTCTCATCGATAGCGGCATTCCGCTCAGTGTCCTTCCTCTGGGCACAGCGAATAACCTTGCGCGAGCGCTCGGCTTTGTCGCTTCTCCCGAGGAAATCATCGCGAGACTCGAAGGCGGAAAGAAACAGGTCTTTGACGTGGGACTTGCGACCGGCCCGTGGGGCGAACGATATTTTTTTGAAGGGGCCGGCGGCGGCTTGCTCGCAGATTATGTCCGGGCTGCAAAGAAAGAAGAGAAAAAGAACGGCAAGGCTGAAAAACTTTCCAAGGAACAACAGATGGCGCGCCATGGCGCACTCTTGCGTCGAATGCTGCACGACTATCCGGTCCGTCAATGGAAGATCGAGATCGACGGAAAAGATATTTCCGGCCGCTATATTCTTTGGGAGGCAATGAATATTCGCTCGGTTGGTCCCGCACTCCATCTGGCGCCCCGCGCCGAGACCAGAGATGGGCGATTTGATTTTGTTTGCGCGCGCGCGGCCGACCGCGCGCTCCTGATGGAACATTTCGACGCGCGCGTGGCCGGGAAGAAGAGCAAGTCACCGTTGCCGACGAGGAGATTCCGCGACTTACGGATCGTTTGGAAGGGATCGACGATTCATTTAGACGACGAACTTTGGCGGAACAAGAAGAAGAACAAGAAGTCGTCGGACGAAATCAAGATCACGGTCAAACCGTCGGCGCTGATCGTTCTGCACCCAGCTGCGTCGATCAAAACGTAGGTCGCGAATCAGAATTCTGCGCTGCCAGGTGTGCGCGCGAACGGGATCACGTCGCGTATGTTCGGCACACCGGTAACGAACATCAGCATTCGCTCGAAGCCCAGGCCGAAACCGGAGTGTGGAACGGTGCCGTAACGCCGCAGATCGAGATACCATTTGTAATCAGCGGGATCCATGTTGTGACGACGCATATTCTCCTCCAGTACGTCGAGCCGCTCTTCACGCTGGCTCCCCCCGACGATTTCGCCGATCCCCGGCACGAGCAAATCCATTGCAGTCACCGTCTTTCCGTCATCGTTCACGCGCATGTAAAACGGTTTGATTTGCTTTGGATAATTGAAGACCGTAACCGGACACTGAAAGTGCTTCTCGGTTAGCCAGCGCTCATGTTCCGATTGCAGATTCAATCCGTAGTCAATCGGGAACTCGAATTTCTCTCCGCTCTTTTTTAGCAGTTCGACAGCTTCAGCATAAGTGATCCGTTGAAATGGGCGGTCGACGACGAAATCAAGTCGCGCAAGCAATTCCTTGTCCACGAACTTGCCGAAAAGTTCCATCTCATCCGGGCAATGTGCGCGCGCGTCCGCGATCAAATATTTAACAAACTCCTCGGCCAGATCCATGTTGCCCTTCAGATCACAAAACGCCATTTCCGGCTCGATCATCCAAAACTCGCTTGCATGCCGCGACGTGTTGGAGTTCTCTGCACGAAAAGTGGGTCCAAAGGTGTAGACCTTGGACAACGCCAGCGCGAATGCCTCCGCTTCCAGCTGGCCGCTCACAGTCAAATAGGTCGGCCGGGCAAAAAAGTCTTTCGCATAATCGATTTCGCCCTTTGCGGTTCGCGGCACGTTCTCGGCGTCCAGCGTTGTGACGCGAAACAATTCTCCGGCTCCCTCGCAGTCGCTCCCGGTAATGATTGGCGTATGAACATAAACGAAGCCGCGCTCGTAAAAAAACTGGTGAACGGCAAACGCGAGCCTGCTCCGCACGCGAAAGACACTGCTGAAAAGATTCGATCGCGGTCGGAGATGGGCAACTTCGCGGAGAAATTCGGGCGTATGTCCTTTCTTTTGCAGCGGGTAGGAGTCGTCAGCAGGTCCTACGATCTCGACGTTGTCCGCAACCAGTTCCCATTTTTGTCCTTTACCCTGGGACGGGACCAGAGCCCCACTTACGCTAATAGACGCTCCAGTTGAGAGCCGTTGCACAGCCGAGTAATTTGGCAACATGTCCCTCGCGATAATCTGAAGATTGCGCAGGCTGGAGCCATCATTCAGCTCGATGAATGAAAAATCTTTGGAATCACGGCGCGTCCGCACCCAGCCTTGCACTCGAACGGAATCAATGGGTGCTGCGCTTTGTAGCGCGTCCTTGATCGGAGTTATGGATCTCACGTCAGCAAATTGCCGGATGATCGCCATTCGACAAGCGAAACGGCGTTGTTTATTCCAACGCGTAGAGGAATCCGTCGGCGCTGCCGAAGTAAACCACGCCATTCACGACGAGTGGCGACGAAAAAACTCCGCCGATGCGGATTTGCTGATCGTTGGCTACAATCGGCGCTTCACGCCAGTTGGAGTGATAGAGAAAGGGTATATTGAACTTGCGGTCGGCGGTAAGCACCCATCCTTTGTTTTGCTTCGACGTCTCGACTTGATAATCCCACAGCAGCTCGCCCGTTTTGACATCGCGCGCTTCCAGGGTCCCGTTTAGCACGCCAATGAAGGCAACATCGCCAACAATGGCGGGTGAGGAAAACATGTAGGCTTTCCCCTGCTGGCGGACCACGGGCTTCCCACTGTTTGCATCGACGACGTGATATAAACTCGAGTCCGATGTCGCGAAGAATACCTTGCCATCTGCAACCGCCGGCGACGTAATCACCCAGCTCAATTCGGTGTTGAAACGCCACTTCTCTTTGCCGGTCGCCGCATCGAGCGCATACAAGTTCGCGTCCCGGCAGCCGGTGTAAACCACACCGTTCACGACCGCCGGCGAAGATTGGAACCCCACCTGATTGTGAATGAGGGGGTCTTCACCTGCGTGAAAACGCCATTTCTCCTTGCCGGTCGTCGCGTCCACCGCGTAAAAATAGCTGTCCCAGCTTCCGAAAAATAAGACGCCATCCGCGACCGCCGGCGACGCGTGAACGACGTCGCCGGTTTTGAATTTCCAATGCAGATCGCCGGTCGCTGAATCCAGCGCATAAAGATTTCCGTCGCCACTTCCGAAGTAGACGCTGCCATTCACAACCACGGGACTCGAGAGAAAGACATCAAATGGGTCCGCGATCGTCTGGTTCTTCGGTTGCAATCCATGCAGGCCTTTCGCCTCAAACCGGCGCTCGCCCTCAGTCGCAACCTTCCACTTTAATGCGCCTGTCCGCGCATCGAGCGCGTAAAACTTTCCGTCGTAACTGCCGACGTAAAGCGTGCCGTCCACGATCGCCGGTGTCGCGGGGACTGGCCCGTTCGTCGCCCGTTTCCAAATCTGGCGGCCGGTCTCAGGATCAACCGCATACACATTCCCATCATCGCCTCCGAAGTAGATCACGTTGTCTTTGAACACCGGTGACGACATCACCCGATCACCGGTCGGAAATTTCCATTTCACGCGATGAAATTGCCGTGGCGCCGGCCCGGCATATCGGCCTGAGTGCGTCGCGTCGCCGCGAAACATAGATTGCGCGTTGGCCGCTGCCATCGCGCAAAGACTCGCGAGCAACACGCCGATCTGCGAACCGTTCATCGCTATTTCGCGCGCTCCAACACCAACGGCGTTTCGATCGCGCCCTGCCGAATCGCCCCGCTGAGCTTTCCGTCGCGCAACCGGCCTTCGAAGCTGATTCCGATCTCGTGCGAATCAACCGAGAGCAGGTCGCCTTCCTGCGTCACAAGATCGACAGGTAGATTGTTAGTTCTTCGTCCAACAATCACAAATTCCGCCGCCGCGCCCTCTGGTCCGCGATTCGTAAACTTGATTGATACATGCCGTGTGTAACCGAACATCTGGTAATCGCCTTTCCATTCGCCTTCGAGTTCCTTCGCAACGGGTGTGTTCCGCGGCGGATACTCCACCTGTGGCGGCCCAGTCTTCTGGAACGTCGTCAGCGCGCGGTTTCCAGCCTGCTCAAAGTTACCGGTCAACTTACCGCTTCCATCAAGCTGCAATTTCAATTGAATGCCGAGCGTGCCTTTTACCGAGAAATTAACGGCCGACGCTTTCACCGTGATATCCGTGAGCGGCACTCCTTTCACATCGAGTCCGGGAATGATTATTGATCCGACCCACGCGCCGTTCTCCTGGGCAAGATCGACAATCACGTTTAGATCGTCGTCGGGAATGTGCGTTGTGCCTTCCCATCGGCCGCTGATTGCTTCTTCTCCACGGCACGGCAAAGCGGCGGCGAAAACGACGATCGCGAGCAACCGCTGGAGCGCGCCAGGCACAGTCATTAACTTAACGGCAGCCAACTGCCTGATTGCGGCGGCAGTTTAACGCCGTTGAGCGACAGGATGTATTCCTGCAAGAGACGCTCGTAGTCGTCCAGAAGTCTCATGGCATCGTTAGGCTTAAGGCGATCGGTTTTGATGGCGTCGTCAACCTGTGTCTTGAGCAGCCGCATCAGCTCGACTTTGTCCCACTGCACCATGGCAAGAACTTCGCCGATAGTGCTGCCACCGATCACTTCTTCGATGTACCAGCCGGACTCCTCATCAGGATCAAGGAAAACGTGCACTTCGGTCACGCGCCCAAACAAATTGTGCAGGTCGCCCATGATGTCCTGATACGCGCCGACCATGAATACGCCGAGGTAATACATTTCGCCGGGCACAATGCGATGCAGTGGGATAGTGTCGCGCACGTCCTGTAAGTCGGTGAACTTTGAGATCTTGCCGTCGGAATCACAGGTGATGTCCACGATCATTCCGTGGCGATCAGGCGGTGTGTCGAGTCGATGAATGGGCATGATCGGAAACAATTGACCGAGCGCCCAGTGATCGAGCAGCGATTGGAAAACGGAGAAATTGCAGATGTATTGGTCCCCCAAGGTAGTTTCGAGCTGCTTGACTTCCTCGGGAATGAACCGCAAGCCGCGATGCATGTTCACGAGCTGCTGCGCGAGCTGCCAGTAAATGGTGTCGATCTTAGCTTTTGATTCGAGATCAAGCAGACCGAGCTCGAAGGTCTGCTGCGCTTCCTCCTTGATTTGCTGGATGTCGTGCAGGCTCTCAAGGCGATTGCCACGCTTAAGCTGCTGCTTCACATCGAGAATGTCGCCCACCAGTTTGTGGTCTTTCTCGCTCGCAGTAACTCGCAGC
This sequence comes from Candidatus Udaeobacter sp., assembly GCA_013372845.1. Classification (GTDB taxonomy): domain Bacteria; phylum Verrucomicrobiota; class Verrucomicrobiia; order Chthoniobacterales; family UBA10450; genus Udaeobacter. Next base: position 17,755 of record JAALOD010000013.1, on the reverse strand, counting down.
TTCGGCGCCGTTTTCTCGATGGAACTAAACGCTTCCATCACCAGCACAGAATGATGCGCGACGATCGCGCGGCCGCCTTCACTCACGATCGCCGGATGCGGGACACCTTCGGAATCGCAAACGTCCATGATGTTCCACACGACGTCGTTGGCATATTCCTGGAGCGAATAATTTGCCGAGCTATCGAAATCGCTGCGCGAACCGTCGTAATCCACGCCAAGCCCGCCGCCGACGTCCAGATATCCAAGCTCGTGCCCAAGCTTCGCAATCTTGGCGTAATAGCGCGCTGCTTCGCGCACGGCGCGCTTGATGATTGAAATTTCCGGCACCTGCGAACCAACGTGGAAATGGATGAGTTTAAGACAATGTGCGAGGCCAGCCGCCTTCAGCATTTCGCTCGCGGCAACGAGACTTGTTGTATCGAGACCGAACTTCGCGTTCTCGCCGCCACTCGGTGCCCATTTTCCCGCGCCTTTGCTGTAAAGACGCACGCGAATTCCGATGTGCGGTTCCACGCCGACTTCCTTTGCTGCGCGGATTGTTTGCTCGAGCTCTTCGAGTTTCTCGGCAACGATGACCACCTTCTTACTGAGCTTACAACCGAGCAGCGCGATGCGGATGAACGCCGCGTCCTTGTAGCCATTGCAAATAATGAGACTTTCGGCATCCTGGTGCATCGCCAGCGCGGCGACCAGTTCCGGCTTACTTCCCGCTTCTAGACCAAAATGAAATTGCTGACCGGCATCGACAATTTCTTCAATGACTTCGCGCAACTGATTAACCTTGATTGGAAAAACACCGCGATACTCATTCTTGTAACCGAACTCTGTTATTGCCTCTTGAAATGCCCGGTTTACCGATTCGACACGGTGCCGGAGCAAATCCTGAAATCGGATGACCAGCGGGAAACCTAAACCGCGGTTGCGCGCTTCATTTACCACTTCCAGGATGTCGATCGTGCCGCCGTTTTCCTGCAGAGGTCGGGCCACCACGTTCCCGGTTGGGTTGACGGTGAAATAACCGCCGCCCCAGCCATCGACATTGTAGGTGGCGATTGCTGCGTCAACGTCCCACTCGTTTTTCATTTGATCAGATCGCGCGGCGAATAAATGCCGCGAAACGCACATTCAGTCAGGGTGTTCAACATGCAAGCCTGCACAATCAAAATTTTCATTCGACTCAGACGTCGCACGTTTCCCGGGAGAGAACGGCGACGTATGCGACGCACACCGCTTGTTTTTCGCTTCCCTGCGGATAACGTTCGCTGGTGAACAAAACGGTGATCGAAGTGCAGGTGCGGGCGGTTTTGCCGACAAGCGGCGGGTGTGCGGTGTTTCTCGGCAACAACGACAAGGTGTTCATCATTTATGTCGATCAAACGGTGGGCAGCGCGATCACGATGTTCATGCGCCAGATCACCAAGGAGCGTCCTCTAACCCACGATCTGATGGCGCATTTGCTGACTGCGCTGGGCGCAAAGGTGGAACGCGTCATCATTAATGATCTGAAAAATGCCACCTACTACGCGCGAGTGATTATTCGGGTCCAAAACGAATTGCATCAGAAAAAGATCATCGAGCTCGACGGGCGGCCGAGTGATTGCATCGCAATGGCCACTCAACAGAAGGCACCCATTTACGTGAGTCAGGATGTCTGGGATGAAGTGGACGATATGAGCGACGTCTTGCGCAAGATGGAAGAAGAAGGGCTAAAACCGGATCCGGAAGCGGAAGAATAACGAGGAACCGAAAGACCTCATTCGAGATTCGTAATTCGTAATTTGAAAAGCGAAATTCGAGAACCGGATCACGAATCACCAGTTACGAATTACGGATCACCCCAGTAAATCACCGTAGCGTTTATCCGCTAATTCCAGGCAGCGCGCCAGAATCTCTGACGCAGTATTGAGCTTCAGCGTTTCCGCGACCAGCTCGCGGCACTCGGGAATCGTCAGACTTTGCACCGCGCGTTTAACTCGCGGAACCAGCGTCGCGCCCGCGCTCAGCTCGTCCATGCCGAGACCGAGCAACAGCGGGACGAGCGCCACATCTCCCGCCATTTCTCCGCAAACTCCTACCCAGATGTTGTTGGCATGCGCCGCCTCCGCGATCATTTTGAGCAAACGAAGTACCGCCGGGTGGGTCGGCTCGTAAAGGTGCGCGAGCTTTTCGTTTACTCGATCAACTGCAAGCGCGTACTGGATCAGATCGTTTGTTCCAATACTGAAAAAATCGACCTCGGGTGCGAGCACGTTGGCACAGATGGCTGCGCTCGGGATCTCGATCATCGCGCCAACATCGATCTTTTCCGCCAGAGGAACGCCCGACCGGCGCAGCTCTTCCCTGCACTCGCCGAGCACGGCCTTGGCACGGCGCAATTCGTCCAAGCCCGAGATCATGGGAAACATGATTTTTATGTTGCCAACGGCGCTGGCACGGAGAACAGCGCGCAACTGCGTTTTAAAGATGTCTATGTTCTCCAGGCAAAGACGGATTGCGCGCCAGCCAAGGAAAGGGTTTAACTCATCGGCGATATCTACCGTGCCTGGAGCGAGTTTGTCGCCGCCAAGATCAAACGTTCGGATAATCAGCGGATCGGGCCGGACGCGCTCCGCTACTTTTCGATACGTTTCGAATTGTTCGTGCTCCGTTGGCAGCGTAGTGCGATTTAAATAAAGAAACTCCGTGCGATAAAGTCCAATGCCCTCCGCACCATTGGCTGCGACGGCCTCAACGTCTTCCGGAAGTTCGATATTTGCCGAGAGCACAATATGACGGCCATCGCGCGTGGTCGATCTTGTGGTGCGCAGTTCTTTCAGTCGTGCCGTAACTTTGGCTCTTCTTGATTCAATCTCTGCATAATGCGCGATTGTTTCTGGCGCCGGATCAACGATTAACAGGCCATCGCTTCCATCAACGAGCACGTGTTGACCTGTCTCGAGCTTTGTAGTGATATCGTGCAATCCGACTACCGCTGGGATATTGAGCGAACGCGCTAGAATTCCGGCGTGCGACGTGCGGCTACCCAGGTCCGTCGCGATCGCAAGCACGTTTGCCCGGTTAATACTGGCCGTATCCGAAGGAGTTAGATTGTGCGCAACAAGAATGTGCTCTTCGCTCAGGGCGAGGAACGTCTTGGGAGCCTTGCCCTGCAGATTGCGAATCACCCGCTTTGTCACGTCCTGAATGTCCAGCGCACGCTCTCGCAAATAGGGATCGTCGATTTTGTTCAGTGTCTCGGCGTAACGGGTGGCGACTTCCTGAAAGACCCATTCCACATTGAACAGATCGGTTTCCAGTTTCCGCAGCACTTCGTCGATCAACGTGCGATCCTCGACGACGAGCAGATGCGCATCGAAAATGGCCGCGTCTTTCGCGCCGATGGATTCTGCAATGCGCTGCTGCATTTCCAAAATCTGCATGCGCGTTTGAATTAGCGCCGTCTCAAACCGCCCTATTTCGTCTGGAACCTGAGAGGGCGCGATGCGGTAACGCGCGACGTCATCCAAGTCATCGCGCACCACATGAATCTTGGCACAGGCCATTCCCGGAGAAACGCCTACTCCTTCAAATCGGATTTCCTGACGCGCGCTGTCGCTCATGCACCTGCCAGAGTAAAGCAGATGTCAAACAATGCGAGTTCCGCGTGGCCCTCCCCGCGTGTTGCAAAGGTCCCATCAGTCGCATGCGACGTATGAGACAAGTGGGACGAATCAGTCCTCGTTAAAACCCGCCTTGACCAACGCCTCGATTTCTTCCATCGCCTTGTCGGCGTCGGGGCCCTCACAACGGATGTGCAGCTTCGATCCCTGGCCAGCGGCGAGCATCATCAGCCCCATGATGCTTTTGCCATTTACCTCTTCGCCTTCCTTCGACACCCAGATTTCCGAGCGGTAACGACTCGCAATCCTCACGAACATTGCCGCGGGTCGTGCATGGAGTCCCAGCCGATTAGGGATCGAGAGATCTTTTTCAATCTTCCGAGCACGCTCTGCGCGACCCGCTTTTCTATACAGCAAGCCCATTACACAGCTCCCTTCCGCTCCATCAAACTGAGCAATCTGGCGTTGAAATCGACTGCACTGTTCTGACCCAGGCCCTTCAATTTCTCATCCATCGCCGCGACTTCAATCAGCCGCGCCATGTCCCGGCCGGGCCTTACCGGAATGGTCACATGCGGCACCGGTAGTCCAAGGATTTCATAAAATTCCCGATCCAACCCGATTCGGTCGACCTCTTCCACGTCGTGCCACTCCTTGAGCGTGACCACCAGATCGAGACGCTTCTCGATTCGAATGCTGCCAATGCCAAAAACCTTCGCCACATCAATAATGCCAATACCGCGCACCTCCATGTGATTGCGAGTCAATTCGGGCGCTGTTGCCATCAGCTCGCGGCCTTCGAGTGAAGTAATTCGGGTCACATCATCGGCCACGAGACTGTAGCCGCGCTCAATCAGACCCAGAACGCATTCGCTTTTGCCAATTCCGCTCGCGCCGCGAATCAAGACGCCCACACCAAGGATGTCCACCATGCTACCGAATTCGGTCACTGTGGGAGAAAAATCCATCTCCAGCGCGATCGTCGCCGCATTAATGAACTTCATGGTAATCATCGGGGTGCGAAACACCGCGATTTTTGCCTCGGCTGTAACAGACAGCAACTCCGGCGCAAGATGGAACCCGCGCGACATCACCAGACAGGGGATTTTGCGCTCGCATAATTTTCGAAATCGCCTGGTGCGCAGTTTTGAAGGCAAACTTTTCAGATAGGAATGCTCAGCCGCACCCAGCACCTGCACGCGCTTCTCGGCGAAGTAGGTGTAAAAGCCCGATAGCGCGAGGCCGGGGCGATTGATGGTGGGCTCGCGAATTTTCCGATGGAACCCAACTGGCGGCCCTTCCAGCTTCATCTGCAACTTCTCGGCGTGCGAATTATAAAAGCTGTCGACGTAACAACCGGAACGCTTTTCCGCTGATCGCTTGGAGACGTGATCGTCTGGGTCCGCGTTGTTCCGCCATGATTAACTTCTAGCGTGAATAACGCGCAATTTCCAACATGCATCGTATCACACACTCGACGCTGCTTCTTCAAGAGCGCGAAGATTCCAGGCGAAACAGCTGTAGGTTATCTTTTTCCCTGATCTTGATAGCGGATCACTTTCGCCCTTTCGAGCGTGACAAGGCCGCCCCCCATCATTTCATCAAGCACGGGAAGGAATGCATTGACCTTTTCTTCGGTGTCCACGATTTCGATCACAATTGGAAGGTCCATGGACAAGCGAAGGATTTTCGCGGTGTGCAGGTGACTTGATTTTCCAAACCCCATCGGTCCGCGCAGTACGGTCGCGCCCGCCAGCTCCAGTTCGCGTGCTTTCAACACGATCGCCTGGTACAGCGGTTGATGCTGGTAACGATCACTTTCGCCAATAAAAATCCGCAGGAGGACGGCGTCTTCAGGAAGGTGCATAACTTGTTTTTATTTCGGCAAAATTGCGAGAGCAAGAATGCGTCCCAGCCATACGGCAGTAAGACAGCAAACAAATGAGAGCAGTGTATTCAGGCCGGCCTTGAACCAGTCTCCATCCCGAACGAGATCGAGTGTTTGCAGACTGAAGGATGAAAACGTCGTGTAACCGCCGCACACGCCGATCATGAAAAATTGACGAAGCCGCGGCGACGCAAGAAACGCCCCCTCCGGGTCCGTGAAAGCGGCAAAGAACCCGATAGCGAAGGATCCGGTAACATTCACGACGAGTGTGCCCAGAGGAAAAAGCTCCCCGCCCCGTTCAGCAACAACTCCCGAAACCCAGAATCGCGCTCCGGTCCCAAGTGCTCCGCCTGCCATTACCAAGATATAATCGAGCATCAAAGAAACTCCTTCCGTTCGAAGGAGTCATTAGCTCGCGCGGTTTTCCCAGTCTTTTAGAGGGGACGGCAAACTCCATTGCCTTGGACGGACCCTACTGGATCTCTATTTCCGATCAACGAAAAGATTTAGTGATTTAAGGCTTGGTTCGTCGGTTGACGTCCGTCATTCGTGTGTAGGCAATTTGTGCTCACACCGTGAAGCGCTCCGCATCCGTGTCATGTCGAGCGGAGTCGAGACATCTCTGGATATTTTCCGCCCAGCGGCCGCAGAGACGGCTAGAGATTCCTCCACTTCGGTCGCAATGACAGAAAGAGAGCTTCGGAATGGCGAGAAAGGACCTCGGAGTGACAGCGCTGAACTGCCGTCACATCTTGAAGCGCTCGCCGAGATAAAGCTGACGGCTGATGGGATCGTCAATAAGAAAATCCTTTGTGCCTTCGCTCTCAACGCGGCCATCGTAAATCAAATACGCGCGGTCCACGATGGAAAGGGTCTCACGCACGTTGTGATCAGTAATCATGATCGCAAGCCCCAACTTGCGTAGATTTACAATGATTTGCTGCACATCGTACACCGCGATGGGATCAACGCCGCTGAATGGCTCATCAAGCATCAACAGCTTCGGCTGTGTCACCAACGAACGCGCAATTGTCAGTCGCCGTTTCTCCCCCCCACTCAAGGTAAGCGCAGTATTTTTGGCGATCCGCTCAATGCCAAACTGGTGCAGCAGTTGATCGCAACGGTTCCGTCGTTCGGCCTTGCTTAACGGAAGCGTTTCCAAAATGGCGAGGATGTTTTGTTCGACCGTCATTTTCCGAAAGATCGATTCTTCCTGAGGCAAATAACCCATGCCAAGCCGCGCGCGCTTGTACATCGGATAGTCGGTGACATCGGTGTCCGAAAAAATCACGCGACCGCTGTTCGGCCTGACCAGACCAACAATCATGTAAAAACTCGTTGTCTTACCTGCTCCGTTCGGTCCGAGTAGTCCTACAATCTCGCTGGCGCCAACGTGCATGTTGATTCCGTCCACAACCGCTCGGCCTCCGTAGATCTTGACCAGTTGATCGGTGCTTAGAACCGTCTCCGCTTTCGTTGTGATCGGTGGCGGAGCTTTCGGAGTAGAAACAGGCGCAGCTTGGCTAATCATGGTTTTGGCAAAGACGGAGCGGGTGAAGCCTGGGCTGCCGGAGTTTGGGAGGGTTTTGCTTGTCCTTTTTTTGCATCGTCTGGCTGCTGGACAATTTCGGTGCGACTGGGCCCGTGCGTCCTTAGCTGACTATTCTGACTGACGACCATGACCGTATCGGGACTGGTTGCCACGTGCAGGTTGGGTCCCTCTTGCACCCGCGGTGTTCCCACCAATTCAACATCGCCTGTAGCAGCTGTATAGGTGGCTTTATCGGATCGACCAACAGCGCGGGTCGGAGGTCCACCATTCGCAGCGGGTCGGTCGCGCACGAGCCCAACATTGCCTTCTGCGATGGCTTTTTCCAGGCTCTGGTTTTGTCCCTTTGTAATAAACACTGTCAGTTTGTCGGATTGCAGATTGAAACGCGGATCGACTACCTTCACACGCCCGGTAAAGATGCCCATGTTCTTGGTTGAATCAAAAAAAGCCTCATCCGCATAGATTTCCGTTGTAGTCGGTTGATCGGATTGCTGCCCCGCAGCGCTCGAGCCAAATAAGTTCGTGCCAGATGATTTATCTTCTTTCTTTTTATCTTTGTTTTTCGCTTTCTGTTTGTCTTTTGGCTTCTCAGCCTTGTTCGCCTGCGCAGGTGATCCCGCTGGCGCGGCGGCGATCTGCGCCGCCAGGCGCATTCCGAACGCACATCCGAGAACCAAGACCAAAACTGCCAGTTTTTTCATTCGCTGGTGCCAGGTTTTGCAGTCAGGTGGGATTTGTCAGTGATCACCATCTTGACATTTCCGATCAATCGCCCGGTCTTCGAGTTCGTGTCGAACTGCACCGAATCGCCCACGATGTTGAAGTCCGACCGTTGGATTGTTGTGCGCTCCTTCGAGCTCAGAATCCGGGTCTTCAAGTCGAGCACCGACGTGCTCATGTCGATTTGGAGGTCGGGCTGACTCTGTGGAGTGTAGGTTGTAATTTTAAGATGTTGAAAGCCTACGTGTTCTTGATCAATCCGGTGGGCCGTCCCAGCTTCAAATTTTCCCCTTAGACGACCGTCACCATCAAAATCTGGCAATACAAGGCCCTTGGCTTCGTGCCCAATTGGCAGCGGAATGTTCGTCAAGCTCTGTTCGCCCGGGGACCCGCCCGCTGTCGCTGACGCGCCGGCCTTCTTTTTACGACCTTTCGATTGACCGGATACTTGAGGTGCCGCTATGACAGCGCACATCAAGACCGACGCTAACCATAACGACAACACCCGGCGGAGATGAGAGGGGGTCACTGGAACCACTCGTTCCCTCGACGCAATACCCTTGTTACCCGGGCGAGTGAGGTCAATCGCCCCTACCTGAGACGGCAGCATGAATAGCCTTTAACATGCGCAGGTGCTTCGGCAAATCCTTTAGGGGAATCTGATTCGGCCCGTCTGATAACGCCCGCGCGGGGCTTTCGTGCACCTCCATGAAGATTCCGTCGCATCCGGTTGCCATGGCCGCTCTGGCCAGCGCCGGCGCCAAAACACCATCGCCCGATGTAGAGTCCCCTGCTCCGCCCGGCCGCTGGACCGAATGGGTCGCGTCAAAAATCACGCGATAACCGGCGTCGCGCAGCCAGTAGAGCGAACGCATGTCGGCAACCAGGTTGTTATAGCCGAAACTAGTGCCGCGCTCTGTGAAACAGAATTGCTCATTGCGAAACGCAATCAATTTCTCGGCGATATTTCGCACATCCCATGGCGCGAGAAACTGACCTTTCTTCACGTTGACAGCGCGCCCCGTTTCCGAGGCGGCGCGCAGCAGATCGGTTTGCCTGCAAAGAAACGCCGGAATTTGTAACATGTCGATCTTTTCGCCGGCAATCTCGGCTTCGGCGGGCGAATGAACATCCGTTGTGACGGGGATTTTCAAGTCCCGGCCGATGGCTGAAAGAATTTCACATCCTTCGCGGACACCGATTCCACGAAAGGAACGCACGGAGGTTCGATTCGCTTTGTCGTATGACGCCTTGAAAATGAAATCGATATCTTCGGAGGCACAGATTTCAGCGATCCTCTTCGCCATCCGCCGGACAAACTTCTCCGACTCGATCACGCACGGGCCAAGGATGAATACCGGTCGTTTGCCACCAATTGTGACTTTCCCAACGCGTAATGGCTTCCGTTTCATTAGTTGTGCCCACTCTCGCGATGCCGGCGATTGAGGTCAATCACCCCTATCCCGCCATTCCCGCACCAACAGGTAGGGGCGGTCCGCTTGAACCGCCCGTGGATCGCCCGCGTCGCAACAGATCGTAAATGCCAAACGGCGCGTACAACCCGAGGAAGAACAACAACGCCAGTCCGTGCATTTCCACAAGGTAAAGCGCGTGCGAATCGGAGAGAAAACTCAAAATCGAAAATGCTTCCGGTTTGTGCAGCAAAAATCCGTAATTAAAACCCGTCAGTTTGTCAGTGATATAGGTAACCAGAAAATAAAACTCCGACCATAGAAACACGCGCACGATCGACATGGGATATGGCCGGTACCGGCGAGTTAACATCAGGAAAACGACGCCGATGATGATTCCGCAATGCGAGGTGAAAAAGCTGATGAATCGCCAATCTGGAAAACCAAAATGCAGATCTGGCGTGAGCACAGCCTGCAAGGTACCGCCAATCCCCCAGAAATATGCCACCTCGAACCAGCGCTGATTTCCGGTCCACATTGCCACCATGACTACCACCATGCCCCAGTCGCACAGTTGCATGGGCAACATTTGTTGCCAGGTCGTGGTGCCGCGGCTGCGGATGAAAATTAAATAGACCACATAATTCAACACGAGCACTGCGGACAGCATTCCCACGATCATCTTTTCGGCTCTGCGAGATTTGGTGCGCCACACGATCGCGGCCAGCGCAAACGGCAGGACGATCGTGAGGAAAATGACAGTGAGGTGCGGTAAACCGTACGGTTGGAATTCAGGCTCCATGCGTTGTTGTAGCGGCGGTTGTATCAGCCGCCGAATCCGATAGGAAGGCGTTTGACACAAGCGCCTCTACAAACGCTGCGCAATCACGGCAGTTTAATTCACCGAATTACCCAGAGATTACATGGAATGACGTCGGTGACCCACGCGATATTACTTGGCAATTGCTGAGCCCCACCGGCATTTTTCTCTAGCGGCACGACTAGTAAGTCTGCTTTCACCGATTGAACAAAATCCGACGCAGCCAAGCCCGTGTTCCCACGGATGCAGCGCGCCTCGATCGGAACATCGGTTACGCCGGCCGACAAAACGAATTTTTCCAGTGCCTCTTCTTCCTCATCGTCCGCGCTTGGCTTTGCGCGTTTCCTTGCATTCCCACGCATCGATGCGCGGGCCTGATCAAAAGTGGTGATGATACGAATCACATAAAGCCGCTCGCACGATTCCGCCGCAGCGAACAGCAGCGTTCTCTTCAAAGCCTCCAATCTGGTATCAGAATAATCGGCAACAAAGACGATCCGTCGGAGCGGTTTGGGTTTTGCTGCCGGCATGGTAAAGAGCATCACCGAGCAGGGGGCTTCACGCACGAGGCGGCGCGCGACATTGCCGAGAAATGGATGCAGCACTACTTCTTTTTCCAGTGCGCCGGCGACAATCATGTCGATTTTCTCACGAGCGAGCGCACGGAGAATGGCTTCAGCGGGGGCTCCTTCTTCATAATGAATCTTTGAATCGAGCGGAAGGTCCAGTTGTGCGAGCGTGTCGCCAAACTTCTTTGCCGTTTCCTCGTTGCGTCCTCCGACATAGATCAGGTGAAGCTCGGCGGAAAAGCGTTCCCGGATGCGTTTCGCTTCTGCAAGCACCTGTCTAAATCGCGGCGAAAACGTGCTCGCCACGGCGATGGTCTTGTATGGCATTGGATCGCGCATGGGAGTGACGATCAATTTCGTGTCTCACGAATTTTAGGCAACTCGTACGGAGATTTTGCGGTTTCGTTCGTGCCCTTGCTTCAATACACTTTTCATTTTCCAATTCCTCTGCGAATTTTCGCAGATGCGACGGGCGATTTACCCTGGCAGCTTTGATCCGATCACGAATGGTCATCTCGATGTGATCGAGCGTGCTCGAAAATTATTCGACGAAGTCGTTGTGGCTGTGGCCCACAACGACGAGAAACAAGCTCTTTTCTCACTGAAGGATCGCCTCGATTTGCTGCGTGAAACAGCGGGTAAGATCGACAACGTGCGGATCGCTGAGTTCGACGGATTACTCGTCGAGTTCGCCAGGAAAGAAGAAGCTGGAGCAGTCATCCGCGGTTTGCGCGCGATCTCCGATTTTGAATTTGAATTTCAAATGGCTCTGATGAACCGGAAATTGGACGCCGCAGTAGAAACAATTTTCCTCATGCCAAAGGAGGAATACACTTATCTTAGTTCTCGCATTGTTAAGGAAATCGCGCGGCTTGGCGGTGATGTCTCGGGTTTTGTTCCGGCTTGTGTTGCCAAGGCGCTGAGCAGGAAATTTGGCTGATGATTTTCGAAAGGTTCTGCAAATGAGAATTCATCTCAAACAAATTCCGGCGCAGGGTCTGCATTTGGACGGGGACGAAGATTGCCCGATCCACGATCTTGAAGCGGAGGGAATTCGTTGCGCTGGTCAGCTTTACTATAATATCGACGTGGGCATTGCTGGAGGCGCGCTCTGGGCAAGAGGCTCGCTGTCACAACTAGTGGAGCTCAGTTGTGTATCGTGTCTGGAACAATTTGTGCACGAAATTGAAGTCCCCGGATTTGCCGTCCATATAGAGCTGCATGGCCCGGAAACGGTCGATCTCACGCCTCTTATGCGCGAGGATCTCTTGCTTAACCTGCCGGCGCATCCGCGTTGCGACAGAGATGGCAATCGTGTTTGCAAGGGGAAACAACTGGAGACCGTTGAGCAGGACACAAAGCGGAAATTGGATTGGAGCGCGCTAGATAAGCTAAAGCTTAATCGTTGAAGGGTTAGAGGGTTGAACGGTTGAAGCGGAGAGATCGTCAGCATTTTATCGCTTCAACGCTTTATCGCTTCAACGCTTCAACGTTGTTTTACCGTCAGAATATGCTTTAGTCACCGCCTGCCATGGGAGTCCCAAAACGCAAAACGTCCAAGATGCGATTGCGCACGCGCAAAGCGGCGAACCGCTGGCATGCTCCGCATCTGAACAAATGCCCCCAGTGCGGAAGCACCGTTCCCTCGCACATCGCCTGCCCGTCGTGCGGTTACTACCGCGGGCGGCAGGTCTTGACGCTCGAGGGCAAATAAGTTGCATTCGGCGGCTAAAGTCCGCAAAGTTTCGCACCGATGAAGATCGCCCTCGACGCGATGGGCGGTGACTTTGGCCCGCCTAACCTCGTTGCCGGCGCCGTTATGGCGTTGCGCGAATACCGCCACATCAGTAAACTTTTTCTTGTTGGCGACTCGGCGCGGATCGAAGCGGAACTCAAGAAGCATGGCTGCAACGACAGCCGGATCGAGATCACACACGCGACACAAGTAGTAGATATGAGTGACCGCGCATGGTCGGCGGTCAGGCGAAAAAAGGATTCATCAGTAAGCCGCGCATTCGATCTAGTTAAGCGCGGACTAGCGGATGCAGTCGTGAGCGCAGGTCACACGGGCGCGTCCGTCGCCGCGGGCACGATTAAGCTCCGCACGCTGCCGGGAATCGATCGACCGGGTATCGCGGCCGTGCTTCCAACCGAAACGAATGTCTTCGTTTTGATCGATGCCGGCGCAAATATCGATGCGCGCCCAGAACATCTTCTTCAATACGCGTTCATGGGCTCGGTCTATTCACGTCATGTTCTCCATTACAAGAATCCGACTGTTGGTTTGGTCTCGCTCGGCGACGAGGACGTTAAGGGCACCGAATTAACCAAGGAAGTGTTTAAGATGCTGAAACCAAGTTCGCTTAACTTCGTCGGCAACATAGAAGGCCGACATCTCTTTGAAGATCCGGTTGAAGTTGTCGTGTGCGACGGATTCGTTGGCAACGTGATCTTGAAAACGTGCGAATCGATCGCGGTGGCGATGTTTCAATGGCTCAAGCACGAGCTCATGCGCACACCGATGCGAAAAGTCGGCGCATTCCTCGCGAAGAATGCCATTGGAACAATTAAGGCCAAGACGAACTATGAAGAGTACGGCGGCAGTCCGCTTCTCGGCGTGAACGGCATCTGCATCATCGCGCATGGCGCGAGCACGCCACTCGCAATCAAGAACGCGCTGCGAGTGGCAGCGGAGTCGATTGAACAGCAGGTAAACCCGCATATCGTCGAGGAGATTCGCCGCTACTATGAAACGACAGCCTCGCTCGAACCCGCGCTCCAATAAAGCGCTGCGGACGGTCTCGATCATCGGCACAGGCAGTTATGTGCCTGAAAAGATCCTGACCAACGCGGACCTCTCGCGCATGGTCGACACCAGCGACGATTGGATCATCACTCGCACCGGCATTAAGGAACGCCGTATTGCCGCAAAAGATGAAAATACCAGCGATATGGCGGCCAAGGCGGCGCTGAAGGCCATCGAGCAGGCAAAGATTTCGCCGAAAGAGATCGATCTCATCGTCGTGGCGACGGCCACTCCTGATATGCTTTTCCCGGCCACGGCCTGCTTCGTTCAGAAGAAGATCGGAGCAACCAACGCCGCTTGTCTCGATATTTCCGCAGCATGCGCAGGCTTTCTCTTTGCCCTGGAGATCGCGCAGCAGTTCATTACGTCACATACCCACGACACTGTCCTTGTGATCGGAGCCGACAAATTAACGTCCATCACTAACTGGACCGATCGCAATACTTGCGTGCTCTTCGGAGACGGCGCTGGAGCGGCTGTTTTGCGTCACCGTGGCAGCGCGCACGGTGTCATCAGTACTCACATTGGCAGCGACGGCCAGTATACCGATATTTTATTCATGCCTGGCGGCGGTTCGCGCTGCCCGATCACACGAGAAAATGCCGATATGCATTTGGCAACGATTCACATGACGGGCAAGGAAGTTTACAAACAAGCCGTCACCGCGATGCTGAACGCGGCCAAAAAAGTCCTCGATCAGGCTGGACTCTCCATCGAGGACATTGCCTGCGTTATTCCACATCAGGCGAATCTCCGCATCATTGAAGCAATCGCAGATCGGCTGGGTATTTCGCGCGATAAGATGTTTGTGAATCTGGACCGCTACGGAAATACTTCCGCTGCCGCCGTGGCAATCGCATTGGACGAAGCCAATCGCAGCGGACGGATCAAGCCGGGTGATTACGTCTTGTTGATCGTGTTTGGTGGCGGACTAACCTGGGCGAGCACGATTGTAGAATGGTAATAATCGTAGGGCGTCTGTGTCAGGCGCCGAACCAGAAGTTGGCGTTTCACAGAAACGCCCTACAATCCACCCTGTGCTAATCGAAACACACGCACATCTCGATTATCCGGATTTCGTCAATGATCTCGACGATGTACTGCGTCGCGCAAACGATGCGGGCGTCACTCGCATCATCACGATCGGCACATCGGTGGAAAGTAGCCGGCGCGCTATCGAACTGGCAGAAAAACATTCAGCTGTCTTCGCGGCAATCGGCGTTCATCCAACTTCCGTTGAAGAAGCGGACGACGACGCGATCACGCCGCTGCGCGAACTGGCGAAGAACCCACGCGTGGTGGCGATCGGTGAGACCGGGCTCGATTACCACCGTTTGCCCAGCGAAAAAGTAGCGAAAGAAGAGCAGGTCCAGGTTATGTCCGCGCTGCGGACTGAGACCGACGAAGAAATTGAAGCGCAAATCCGCGACGGCGCGTACAAATCGAAACAGGCAAGCTTATTTCAACAGCAACTCGATCTCGCGGTGGAACTGGGGCTAAACGTAGTGGTCCATCAGCGCGACGCATGGGAGGACACCCTTAAAATCATGCGGCCTTACACCGGGAAACTGCGCGGCGTTTTTCATTGCTTCGGCGGCTCGCTTGATGAGGCAAATGAAGTTCTCGATCTCGACCACCTCGTTTCGTTCACTGGAATTGTTACTTTCAAAAACGGCGTGGCTGTGCGAGAAGTTGCGGCACAAATCCCGCTCTGGAAATTCATGGTGGAAACCGACTGCCCCTATCTGGCGCCTGTCCCTTTTCGCGGAAAACGCTCTGAACCGGCGTATACACGCATCGTGGCAGAAACGATCGCAGCAGCGCGAGAGATTCCGCTGGAAGAGGTTGCCGAGGCGACAACCGAAACCGCGGAAGGGTTTTTTCAGTTCAATCGGACATGAACATAAATAATGCCGGGGCGCGACCGCCGGGCGCGCCGAAAACACGCGACAAAATGGACGGCTCGGCGATCCGTTGCCATGTCTTGCTTCTCGCGCTTCTTCTCGCATCCTGCGCGGCGCCGGACACGCGGCATCAGATTGTCGTCAGCACGCGTGAACAAAAACTCGCGCTTATTGATCGCCGCAACGTCCTTGCAATTTATCCAGTCTCTACTTCGAAATTCGGATTAGGCGATTGGCGCGGCAGCCGTTTTACGCCGCTGGGTAAACTGCAGGTCGCCCAAAAAATCGGCGATAATGCGCCGCCGGGCACGGTGTTCAAGGATCGGCGCCGCACCGGTGAAATCGTTGCGCCGGATTCCCCCGGCCGCGACCCGATCGTGACGCGCATCCTCTGGCTGCGCGGACTGGAGGCGCAAAACGCCAACGCGTTCACCCGAGATATTTACATTCACGGCACGCCGGAGGAGCGACTCATCGGGACGGCGGCGAGTTATGGATGCATCCGGATGCGTTCGAGCGACATCATACAACTATACGACATCGTAGGAACCGGCGTCGCGGTCACTATCGTAAACGCACCACTGGCCGCTGCCGTCCCAAGTCTGGTGTCGGCTCATTCGATGGCTGACACAAATCCAGCGCCATTCGTAATGCGGTAGAGCTGTAGCCGGGGTCGCTGACCCCGGAACACCCGGGACCGAATTTCATAAAGCCGCGGTCGGCGACCAGCGGCTACAACTACGGCAGCTTGCCGAGATGCTCTCTCGGTGTCTCTCGCGAGAGCAAGTCCATGTCCGCATCCACCATGGTGCGGACAAGTTCGTGAAACCGCACTTTTGGTTCCCAATTGAGCATTTTCTTCGCCTTCGAACCGTCACCGACGAGCAGGTCAACCTCTGCGGGCTGCTCATACCGTCGCCTTCGCCAAGCTGCAAAATTCGCCACATTGCTTCGACATACCGGGTGCATATCCCCAATCTCGTTTTGCATCGAGAGTGCCGAGGAACAATTCCTTTTGCAGCCTATGTTTGATCGCTGCAACTGCACGCGTGATTTTGCGAGTGACAAACGTTCGCCGCGCCTCGGGCTTTCATGGTTGAACATGATGCCGTTGCTCGCGCAAAGGCCGTAGCTCTCCCGGTAGTTGAGGGTCGCCCAGTATGAGAAAAACGTGACCACGCCGTACGGGCTGCGTGGCCAGCATACGCTTGTTAATCGCTGGACAATCCCTTGCACCACCAAAGTAATCGTACGTTTGACTCTCGAACAGCCGATAAAGCTTGATTATTTCCTCTTTTGATGATTAGGAAGCGCGGCAAGACACGGTTTGATCTTAGATGAAAGAGTCCAAGAAAGTTGCCCTGATTACCGGAATCACTGGCCAGGACGGTTCCTATTTGTCTGAATTGCTCCTGGAGAAAGGTTACACTGTGCATGGAATCGTGCGGCGCACGAGCAATCTGTTGCGATCGCGCATCGAGCATCTGCGGCGCGATGAAAAAATTTACGGTCAACGGTTATTTCTCCACTATGGCGATCTCTCCGATAGCACGACCTTGCGTCGAATTCTCGGCGATGTTTGCCCGACAGAGCTGTATCATCTCGCCGGGCAAAGCCATGTCGGCCTGAGTTTCGAAATTCCCGAATCGACATGCGAGGAAACGGGCATGGCAACGCTGCGGTTGCTGGAAATCGCGCGCGCACACCCGTCGCCGGTGAAATTTTATCATGCGTCGAGCTCAGAAATTTTTGGAGACACTTCCGCTTCGCCGCAAACTGAGAACACCCCGCTGCGGCCGACGAGCCCGTATGGTTGCGCCAAAGCGTTCGCAACGCAATTGGCACGGGTTTATCGACAATCGTACGGACTGTTTGTTTGCAATGGTATTCTTTACAACCACGAGTCTCCACGCCGCGGGGAAAATTTTGTGACGCGCAAAATCGCACGCGCGGCTGCGCGGATCGCTCGAAATCGAGATAATAATCTTGTTCTTGGAAGCCTGGAGGGCCGCAGAGATTGGGGCCGTGCCCAAGATTACGTGCAGGCGATGTGGTTAATGCTGCAGCACGAGACGGCCGATGATTACGTAGTAGCAACTGGAGAGACACATTCCGTACGCGAATTTGTCGAAGTAGCCTTCTCGGTTGTCGATCTTCCGTGGGAGAAATATGTAAAGCACGATTCTTCGTTCGATCGTCCGACAGAGCCGACACGCCTGATCGGTTGTGCGGAGAAGATTCGCAAAACACTTGGTTGGAAACCGGCTGGAAGTTTCCCGCAACTCGTGCGCGAAATGGTTGAGGCGGAGCTCGCTGCGATCGATTCGCACCAGTAGAACTCGATCGCTGGGCGCGCCGACTCATGTACCGCGGGGGAAGGTTTGAGAAACTTCGCGTCAAACCCACCTGACTGCTCCATAACGTTGTCCAACGGCAGCAGCAACGTAATAAAATTCGCGATGAAACGCCGCGCGGCGCGATCG
>JAALOD010000129.1 GCA_013372845.1 Candidatus Udaeobacter sp. | reverse complement strand
CTCGCCGATGGAATGTTGCGCTGATATGGCAGAAGAATCGATTGCAGCGTGCTTTTGATCTGCGCGGCCATTTCATAGCAAACCACTACGACCGAAACCTTCGGAAGCGGCTCACATTTGGTCATGCCTCGTTAGACGTCGAAAAATGATCTGTCGCATGGCGGTACCGCCCTTGCCGATCAAGCTAAGAATCGTACTGCCGGTGGATATCAATACTGACAACCAGTCGAAGCCGGCGTCACCCGGAAACCTTAACCCCGGCCCGAGGCGATCAAGATGGCTCTGGTAGGGGCTGCTGTGCGCGCTCGCGCGAAGTGCGTCGAACCAATCGTTTGCGCCACGGCACAGCATCGTGAGATGATAGACCAAGTGCAGGAGTTGTTCGGGCTGGTTCCCGATCTCGACCTCAACCTGATGACGCCGGACCAGAGCTTGAACGGCCTGAGCGTCCGGGTGATCACGGCGTTAGCCTGTTTTATCGCTGCGAATCGAGCGCTTCCTTTAACGATTGGGTAAGAGCGGGAGCGGCAGTGCGCAGCTGGATATCTTCAGTGATCAGCCTGAATCGAAGCTGATCTGCAACGGCAAGAAAGCGGGCGTCGTACGCAGATACGCGGTATTGAAGAGCCAGTTCCAATGCGGATTGGTTCGAGACGCGAAGGTAATTGGGGCTTAGAAACTCTTCCGCGAGCTGCAACCTTTCCAACGCAGCGGCTTTGCTGAGATAGCGAGCGCGTTGATAGGTCGCAAAAACGTTGCTGAACTCAACGAGGGCGAATGGCTCGGTTCGCCAAACCGAATCTTTCCTTTGTAATTTCAGGGCATCATCGCTGAAACGCCCGCGGATAAACAGAGCAACAACAATGTTCGTATCGACAGCCACCATTTCATTCACGCCCCTCAGCGATGGCAGCTTCGATGTCCTTAACCGTAGGAACAAAACCGCGGCGCAGTTTGAGAGGCTTTGGAATTTTCGCCGGGGTAGGTTCGTTCATTCCCCGCTCGATTAGTTCGGCGATGGCCTCTTTCAGTTTTTTGTGCTCATGAATTGCGCGAATCTTGACGCGCTTTACGAGGTCATCCGGTAGATCGAGGGTCGTTTTCATGATTAGTCATAATTCCAGAAAGCTGGCTTTATGTCAATCTGAGAAAGTGATACCAACCGGGTGCCCCCAGGCAACAAAGAGAACGAAGTCTGTTTCCGACGCAAGCGTGGTCGCTTCAACGATTCAACGATTTAACTTTGTCGTCTGACCTCATCGGTGACATCTGTGGTTCAAAAAACAACAAAAGTGTTGACACGCCCCGCGCTTACCAGCTAAAAACAGCGCTCCGGCCCAGAACCTAGGCAAAAATAAAGAAATAATGCCGACACGCTTCAATCGCTTCAACTAAAGGCGCGGCTTACGCCAAACTGTATCTTTTGAAAAAGAAATCCACTGCTCGATCCGCCTTCTTTAATCCCCGCGCCTTAATCGGCCTCTTTCTTTGCTTTGTCGGAGTGCTCGTTGCGCTCTTTGCGTTTGGCGCTCCCACCGGGGCGTTTCAGCCACAGGGAGCGGGGCATCAACCAAACAAAGCGCAACCCGCCATCGTTAAGATGATCGGCCCTGTTTCGCAGCCCCTCGATCTTATGGCGTTTGCCCCATTCTACTGCACCGGCAACCTCAACACCGCACGCGGGGAGCACACGGCGACGTTGCTGCCCAACGGCAAGGTGCTTGTTGCAGGGGGATTTAACGGCTCTTTTTTGGCGAGCGCGGAACTGTAGCTCCCGCGAGCGGGAGTTGGACTGCCACCGGCAATCTCAGCACCGGACGCTTTCAGCACACGGCGACGTTGCTGCCCACGGCAAGGTGCTTGTCGCGGCGGGATTTACTAATACCAGCGGCGTTTCCGCGAGCGCGGAACTGTATGATCCGGCGAGCGGGAGTTGGACTGCCACCGGCAATCTCAACGCGGCACGCCGTTTTCACACGGCGACGTTGCTGCCCAACGGCAAGGTGCTTGTTGCAGGGGGATCTGATAGCGGCGGCGTCCCTCTCGCGAGCGCGCAGCTGTACGATCCGGCGAACGGGAGTTGGACTGCCACCGGCAGTCTCAACACCGCACGCCATTTTCACACGGCGACGTTGCTGCCCAACGGCAAGGTGCTTGTCGCAGGAGGACTTAATCTCGGCGCTTCGGCGGAACTGTACGATCCGGCGAGCGGGAGTTGGACTGCCACCGGCAATCTCAACACCCCACGCAACAAGCACACGGCGACATTGCTGCCCAACGGCAAGGTGCTTGTCGCGGGGGGACTTACTGACAGCGGCGTTTCCACGAGCGCCGAACTGTACGATCCAGTGAGCGGGAGTTGGACTGCCACCGGCAATCTCAACACCGCACGCGAGGAGCACAGGGCGACGTTGCTGCCCAACGGCATGGTGCTTGTTGCAGGGGAATCTGATAGCGGCGGCTTCCTTCTCGCGAGCGCGGAGCTGTACGATCCGGCGAGCGGGAGTTGGACTGCCACCGGCAGTCTCCACACGGCACTGGTTAGGCACACGGCGACGTTGCTGCCCGATGGCAAGGTGCTTGTTGCGGGGGGACTTGCTGGCAATACCTATCTCGCGAGCGCGGAACTGTACGGAGCCTCGCCAGCCCCAGACTTCAACCACGACGGCAAACCAGATTATGTGCTCTCCAACGCGAGCACGCACCAATCGGCGGTGTGGTACATGCACAACAACATTTTTGCTGGCGGCGCCTTTGGTCCGACGCTGCCGACCAGCTGGAATGTAATCGATGTGGCGGATTTCAATGGTAACGGCAGCCTCGATTATGTACTGTTTAACTCCGGCACGCGCCAGACAGCGATCTGGTACCTCTCAGGAGTCACGCTTGTCGGAGGCGCTTTTGGGCCAACCTTGCCCAGCAACGCTTGGGCACTGGTGGCGGTGGGCGAGTTTAACAACGATTGCAGCCCCGATTACGTGCTTTACAACGCGAGCACGCGCCAAACGGCGGTGTGGTACATGCACAACAACGTTTTTGCTGACGGGGCCTTCGGTCCCACTCTTCCGGCTGCCTGGAGGTTGGCGGGTGTGGCTGATTTCAATGGCGATGGAAAACGTGATTACTTACTCTTCAATGCGAGCACGCGGCAGACGGCGATCTGGTATCTCTCTGGAGTTACGTTTGTCAGCAGCGCCTTTGGGCCGACCATTGCAAGCGGGTATGAGTTGACGGGGACTGCCGATTTCAACGGAGACGGCAAGCCGGATTACCTGCTTTACAATTCGAGCACGCGCCAAACAGCGATCTGGTATCTCAACAACAACATTTTTCTTAGCGGTGCTTACGGTCCGGCTCTGCCAGCTGCCTGGAACCTGGTCGCGCCTTGAAGCATATTTCATAGTGGAGGTTGTTTCTTTTCGCTTATCCATGTGATCCGCGCTTTTTGACTTTTCCGGGTAGTATCGCGTCGCAATTTGTAGCGATATTTTCCTTGCCAATGTTTCAATAGGTCTGTTCTACTCGGCGGCAAAGCTCAAACAAGAAACAAAGGTCAAACCAAAATGACCAGGCAAACCTTCTTTACCCTCAGGAGGTATCTCCGTTGGATTCAGTTCTTCCTCGTTCTGCTTTTTCTTTTTGTCCAGTTGATGCCCCGCGCACTCGGGCAGCGACAACTCAGCAATAAATCTTCGGATGCCAATGCCGCAATACCATCGGTAACGCAGGCGTCACCCTCTTCCCCGCTGTTTAACTGCACAGGCAAGAGGTATCTGATAGACGAGATAGGCAGCTTCTTTTTCCAGTTGGGGACGACCGACACCGGCAACCACTGTGATGACTGCGATACGCTTATCAGCCTGCCGTTCCCTTACACCCTGTACAATCAGACTTTCACCTCGGTTTACGTCAACTCTAATGGCCGGCTCGATTTCCTGCTCAACAACGAGCCCGGCGGCTTTACCAACACCTGCCTGCCACCGCCGCCAAACCAGTGGCCCTTTGACTACACCATTTTTGCATACTGGGACGACCTCGAGACCAACAGTGGTTTGTCCGGTTGTTCCAATTACCCAGGCGGGTGCGGTATTTTCACCTCGGAATCGGGCGTGATGCCCCACCGCACCTTCAATATCGAGTTTAGAACGGTTTACGTGAACAATAACTCGCAAGTCGCCCACTTCGAGGTGCGCCTGTTTGAGGACCAAGCCTTCTTCGATGTGGTTTACGATGCTTTGGAGCAGGGCAACGCGAGCGCCACAGCCGGAGTGCAGAGATACGACGCTAATTTTACCCAATACTTCTGCGAGGGCTCGGGCAACGCGAGCTCAAGTGGGCAGCGCTATACTCTTTCAACGACCACAGCCTTCAACGACTTCGACCACAACGGCAAACCAGACTACGTGCTCTACAACGGCGGCACGCGCCAAACAGCTGTGTGGTACATGAACAACAACGTTTTTGCAGACGGCGCCTTCGGTCCGACTCTTCCGGCGGGCTGGAATGTAATAGATGTGGCGGATTTCAATAAGGATGGCGACCTCGATTATGCACTCTTTAACCCCGGCACGCGCCAAACGGCGATCTGGTATCTTTCTGGGGTTACGCTTGTCGAAAGCGCATTTGGCCCAACCCTCCCCAGTGGCTGGGCACTGGTTGCGGTCGGCGATTTTATCGCCGGCGACTGCAGCCCCGACTATGTGCTTTATAACGCCAGCACGCGCCAAACGGCGGTCTGGCGCATGGACGACAATGTTTTTGTCGGCGGCGCCTTCGGTCCAACTCTGCCTGCTGGCTGGAGTTTAGCGGGCGTGGCGGATTTTAATGGCAATGGACTGCTTGATTACTTACTCTTCAATGCGAGCACGCGTCAGTCTGCGATCTGGTATTTGTCCGGAGCGACGTTTCTCAGCGGTGCATTTGGCCCAACCTTGCCCAGCGGTTGGGCATTGACGGGGACTGCCGATTTCAGCGGAGGCGGCAAACCGGATTACCTGCTTTACAATTCGAGCACCCGTCAAACAGCGATCTGGTATTTAAGCAACAACGTTCTCATTGGCAGTGCCTACGGCCCAACTCTCCCGGCTGGTTGGAACCTGGTAGCGCCTTGAGCAGCACTTAGCGCGGATATTTCCATATCCGCTCGACCGGAAGCCGAGCCCCGAAAGCTTTCGGGATTGTTCCAGTTACATTTTGATTGGTGCGACTGGGTCATTGGAAAGGGCTGGCCGCGGCGAGCTACTTCAAGAAGTGGCTGCCCTTCGGGTGCATTTTTCGCCGGAGGAAGCGAAAATGCGAGTTAGGAATCGGAGTGCGCCCGCAGACCACATTGCCAATAGGATTTCATTTATCCCGATGATTTTCAGTCCGCGCTCAATCTTACCTAATGGGTTGAAAAGACCAACGCATTGTTCGCTTCCGGAATCGCGGTTGCCGGCAGCTAGGGTCGTTCCATGCAAACAAATTGTTGTTCAGACTGGAGTTTACCATGCGCGGCATCTATGATACACATTCATATTCGAGATAAGTATTTGCCTGTTTCTTGAAGCGAAAACACTTGAAGGACTCATCGACGGCCAACACTGCCATTTGCATCGCCGGCGCGCATCGCTCAGGAACGTCGATGCTTACGAGGCTATTGCATACTTGCGGCGTCTATCTGGGTTCAGAAAACGAATTAATGCCCGCGCAGGCCGATAACCCCGATGGTTTCTGGGAACATCTGGGGTTCGTGGCGCTCAACGACGAATTGTTGAATGAGCTCGGCGGCGCCTGGGACTTGCCGCCAAAAGCTGACGAGAACTTCACGCACGCCCGGCTTGATCCTTTGCGTCTGAAAGCGCAGCTGCTGATCGAAGGATTTGATTCCGCAAGCCTCTGGGGCTGGAAGGATCCGCGTAACAGTTTGACGCTCCCGTTTTGGCAGGACCTCTTGCCCAAGCTGAAAACGCTCATCGTCGTGCGTAATCCGCTTGAAGTGGCTTACTCGATGCGGCAACGGAACGGAACGTCTTATTCGTTTGGTTTGCGGCTTTGGGAAATCTACAACCGACGCGTGATCGAGACAGCAAACGAGCAAGAGCGGCTTGTTACTCATTACGATTTCTTTTTCGAAGACGCGGAAACGGAATTGCGGCGCATTGTGGACTTCGTTGGTTTGCCCAATAGGGAAATAGGTAACGCTGCAGCGCTGGTAACAAAGCAAAAGCCCCACACCCATTTCACGATTGACCAACTGATCGATGCTCGCGTCTCCGGCGAGGTGATCGAACTTTATCGCGCTTTGGTTGCGGAAGCCGATCGAGGCGCGAGCGCGTCGGCGCGAAAAAGGGAGGAAGGGCAGAGAGCCAAGACTTCGGAACCTGCGCAATCACCAGAAGCCGATTTGCTTCCAGGCTCAGTTGGCCGGTTGAATGCCCTTGTTCCGGAAAGGAAGGCGCAGATCGAGAATCTTTACCACGAGCTTCTTGCCCAAGCGGAAACGCGTCACAAGGCGCAAGTCGAGGAACTCACCGCCCATGTTGAGCGCATGAATCAGCTTCTTCGGGATAAAAGCATTAGCCTGGCCGAAAGCGAAGCACAGGGAGCAGAAGTACGAAAGCGTTTGTGTCAACAGCTCAAGGTTGCCAAGAAGCTTTGCCAATTCTTGGACGACGCTGGTGACGCGGCAGCTCGGCTTCGCTCTTCCGCGCGCTGGCAACTTGCAAATCCTGTTGCCGCTCTGAAAGCAAAACTTCTCTCCTCACAGGACTCGTTAGGCTACGGGCATCTGGAAAAAGTCGTCTCGACTTACCAGAACTGGCGAACTAGCCAGCCCGATGTTGCCACCATTGACGACGAAATCCAGGCCCTGATTTCAGGCGCACCTTCAGCCCGTATGGGCAGAGTAGCGCCTAAGGAACCTCCAGTGCCAACCCGTCCGATTGAGTTTCCAGTTCACGAGCAGGTCGAAGTTTCCATTGTCATTCCCGTGTTCAATCAGTTTCGATTTACGCAAGCTTGTCTGGCGTCGCTTCAGGAAAATCAGGAAAGCGAGCGCTTTGAAGTCATCGTTGTGGATGATTGCTCGACGGATGAAACCGCAGAGGCTGTACCGCGGATACCAGGCATTGTTTATCTGCGAAACGAGACGAACTCAGGTTTCATTGCATCCTGCAACTTCGGTGCCGGGAAGGCGCGCGGGAATTACTTGCTTTTTCTAAATAATGACACGCTCGTAAAGCCGGGCTGGTTGACTGCTTTGCTCGATACTTTCGCAGAAGAACCGCGAGCCGGAATTGTAGGTTCAAAACTTGTTTACCCAGATGGTCGCTTGCAGGAAGCAGGCGGGATCGTATGGCGAGATGCATCTGGATGGAACTACGGCAAATTCGATGATCCAGAGAAACCCGAATATAATTATCTGCGCGAAGTTGATTACTGCTCGCCAGCGGCATTGATGATTCCCAAATCGCTGTTTGCCAGCGTGGGTGGGTTCGACTCACGCTACGCACCCGCATATTACGAGGACACGGACCTTGCGTTTAAAGTTCGAAAAGCCGGTTATAAGGTATTATATCAACCGTTGAGCGAGGTTATCCACTACGAGCGAGCAACCGGCGGAACTGATCTCGCAACCGCCACCAAGAAACATCAGGATATAAACCGCTCAACTTTTGCCGAGACGTGGGCCACTGAGCTGATCGAAAAGCCGGCGAATGGCAATGTGTCATTCTTGCGACAGCCGCCGCCTTATCGCAAAAACATTCTAGTGATAGACCATCATATTCCGATGCCTGATCGGGACTCAGGATCGCTCCGAATGTTTCAAATCCTCAAGATTCTGCGCCAACTTGGTCATCGCGTCGCTTTTATTCCAGATAACCTTGCAAAGACGCCTCCCTACGCCAGTGAACTGCAAAAGAGTGGAATCGAAGTTGTTTATCATCCGTATGTCAAAAAAGTGCGCGACTACCTCATGACGCACGGCTCCAGCTTCGATGTAGTCGTGTTAAGCCGGTGCGATTTTGCACGTAAACATATCGCGGACGTGCGACTGCACGCGCCACAGAGCCGCATCATTTTTGATACGGTTGATCTTCACTACCTCCGCGAGGACAGCGAAGCGCGGTTAACTCGGGACCCGGAGATGCGTTGCACGGCCCAGAAGAGAGAGCAGCTGGAGCATGAATTGATTGATCAGGCTGATGAAACGTGGGTTGTGAGCCCTGTCGAACAGCAACTGCTTCAGAAAAGATGGCCACACAAATCGATCCAATTGGTCTCAACCATTGTAGACGTACCGGGTTCAAGGACGCCGTTCGCGCTTCGACGAGACTATCTTTTCATCGGTGGCTTCCAGCACAGACCAAACATCGATGCAGTTTTGCATTTCGTGCAGAAAATCTATCCACTGGTGAGTGACCATCTGCGAGATGCGAAATTCTACATCATCGGTGATAAAGCCCCGCCGGAAGTCGCTTCGTTGGCGACTGAAAGGATCATTGTCGCGGGATTACAGAGGGATGTTCGGCCATTCTTTGATAACGTAAAGCTGTCCATTGCGCCGCTGCGATTCGGCGCAGGCGTGAAAGGGAAGATCAATCAGAGCATGGCTTTTGGCGTACCGGTGGTCGCAACATCTCTGGCCGTACAGGGAATGGACCTCGCTGACCATGAAGACATTCTGGTGGCCGATGAACCGGAGGATTTTGCGCGGGCATTGATCGAGGTATACGAATCCGAAGAACTTTGGAATCGGCTCTCGGAGAATGGTATTAGGAAAACCCGCGCTTCGTATTCCGCCGATGCCGCAAGCAAGACGCTGGAATTTCTGTTTGGCGAAGATCGTCTGAAAAGTTTGGACCGATCCACAGGAGCTCAGCAACCAGAGGTTATGTTAGGGCTAAAAGCTGATCCTAGTTCTCATCGGTGAGCAATATCAAACCAGCCGCAGCGACCATTGGAAGAATCAACGCGGACCCGAATCCGATTCCTTTCGGGCAGGGCTGAGTGCTAATTTCACGGGAGACGAACGATCCCGCGGGAGCAGAGG
>JAALOD010000128.1 GCA_013372845.1 Candidatus Udaeobacter sp. | reverse complement strand
GTGTAGTTCAATGGTAGAACGGCAGCTTCCCAAGCTGCACGCGGGGGTTCGATTCCCCTCACCCGCTGTTTTACCTATGAAAAAGAGGTTAAAATCGAGCCTCTATTGCCACAAGTCAGAACGGAAAGTCAGAAAACGTGCGCTGATTTTCGCCCTTGTCCGCCAATGTTTCATGAAGCGGATTTTGTTGTTAATGGAATCGCACCCGGCAGTAGCTTTTTATCTTTCCGGAGCAATGTAATTAGCGTTGATCCATCCTGTGTGGCCATTCATGCTCGTCACTCTCTGCCAATCGACGGGCGACGGCGGGCGATTATTACGCACACGGCCCTCGTTCACGAAGACGCGATCCCCTGCTAGAACTGTCGCAGTCGCAAAGCGGCGAACTGATCATCAATAAAAACATCGCCGTCGTTGGTCCGGGTGCGAACCTTCTTGCCGTCGCGCGCGGCGAAAAAATTGATTTCAGATCAGTTTGGAAATGTCGAAGCCAGCCGCGAAAGAATTTCCTTCGTGCGCGAGCAGCGCGTTCACTTCTGCACCGTCACCAGTCTGCAAGACCTGCACGATGCCGAAGTTAAAATCCGGCACGATCTCGCGTAGGACCGAGCGGATGCCGCCGGCGATCTTGAAATCTTCATCGACGAACGTGCCGACGAAGAGGTCCGCTTTCACTTCCTGCTTGGCGCTGATCCCGGATGAAGTTAGCGAAACGATCTTGTAGGGCGGATTCAACATCGTGATGTCGAAAATGCAGCCGACGTGGATGTCGCCGGAAAGAAAGATTAGCTCGCGACCTTGGCTGCCGTTGCGATTCGTGAAACGCGCCTGCGCTGCTTTGCGCAGCATGAGTTCCTGCTCGGGCCGAGCGAACTTGTGGGACCACTGATCTCGCGCTTCGTCGAGATTAGAGACTTTGAAGGCGCCGAGATTTACGGGTGTTCCGGTCAGGTTGGTCAGTTCATGACCAGCAATGGCAAGGGCGAGATCGCCCAGGTCTTCCGACGAATGCGGATCGAGCACGTTCTTTTCGTCACCGCGCTTGAAGGCCTCGATGTCGTCGGTGCGGTCGCCCATCAACTTCATGACCTGGCCATGTGGATCGATCGACGCGATCGGGGTTGGCGTTGCCACGACGAGCGTTTCGATTTCTGACGGCAGATTGGCGAAAACCTTATCGATGAATTGCCATTGTTCCGCGCCGAGAATCGGAAACTCATCGCGGAACACGTCGCGTTCCGTGCGACTCTCCGTCATCAGGATGAGCACGCGTCCGCAGCGAAAGACGAACGGCATTGCGCGACGCGGTCCGCCGGCGGGCGGATCTTTGATGTAGTTCGGCAACGACGGCTCGGCCGTCTCACCTTGCAGCGGGTTGTGGCAACCCTGGAAGTGCCAGTAAACATCGCGGCAATCCTGAAAATAGACATCGGAGCGCGCGAACATCTTTGCGCCGCGCGGGAATTGCGCGACCAATGTCGGACTGTCGCACGCGAGCGAACCGAAGCCGTCGCGAATTTCGTGATCGTCCCAGACCATGTAGGTGGGAATGTTGGCGAAGGTTTGCTGGATGACTTTGCGACTCCAGCTCAGCCGATATTTTTCCGCGAGCGCAGCGCGGCGCGTGGCGGAATCCGAATCGTAATGCAGCTCGAAAATATTCGGATCGTCTTCGTCGATGTAGACCTGGTCGCCCATCATCAGCAGGAACGACGGCTGCGACTCTTTGATGAATTTCGCCATCTGCGGCCAGACGCCGTCGGTCGCGAGCGTGCTGCACGAAACCGCGCAGAAAAGAATCGGCGCGACCGAGTCCGGATCGGGCATGGTGCGGAAGGAACCTTTGCCGCCCACCACACGCCGACCGCGACGAAAGATCGAGTAGGTGTATTTCCAATCGGAACGCAAACCCGTCGGCCGCGCGATGGCGGTGTGAAATTCCAGGCCCGCCGGTTCCGTGCTGACGAAATCGAACACGCCCGCACCGGCGACGCGCAATTTGTAATCGTTCGGGTCGTCGAAAACCTGAATCCAAACCTTGCTGGTGGTGTCGTCGGTGTGTCCGACAACCGGGCCGAGCTTCAGCCGATTCAGCGCCCGACGCGGACGCATGATCATTCCTCGCTTTTCGCTTCGAGACTCTTCGCGAGCGCGGCGCTGATCGCGCGTCGCATCTCGTCCGCTTTCGTGGCAGAGATGGCAAACGATATCGGCTTCGCGACCGCTTTCGCTTTGCGGTCGCGTTTCTGCCGCGTTTGGAGATTCGCGTTGTAACTCTCGATCGTCGGTGCGGTCTGAAGTGCGTGCGCGATGGAACGAAGGTCAGTCGCACCTGCAGACTTGAGGAGACGGCGATGTTCCGCGCTCAAGCCGATTACGGAGACCGCGGTGTTGAAATCGACGTTGTCCGGATCCTGCGGCTGCAATTTGGCCCAGCGTTCCACCAGCACGCCCACCACACTAATATCATTCAGCTTCGGTCGCTTCTTTGGGAAGGTGCGACGGTTGTTCAAGATGTTGGCGAGCTGCGCTTCGAGCGCGTTCCAGCGAGTGACAATCTCGATGCCGCGTGCACGCACGTCGCGATTCGGATCGAGCGCGCCGCCGCGCACGCCGCCGATGTCGATGACGGCGGGATTGATGCCGAGCGGGGCGAGGGGAACGACGGAGGCCGAAGTGTTGCTGACGTTGAGCGCGCCTTCACTGAAAGCGAAACAGGTATCGAGTGTTCGCGTTTCCGACAAGAGCACGCCGCGCTCGAGCGGTGAGCGCGAAACGTCCTGCTCGTATTCATCCCGTAACGTATCGAGCCAGATTTCGAGAGGATGTTTGTAGACGACATCGGCGGTGCTGACGCCGGTGACGACTGGAGTTGGACTTGGTGAGACGGCGAAAATCAGTGGCGTGAGAAATCCGCCCATGCTCGCGATTTCCCAAAAATTGATGACCGGGCGCGGAAATTTATCCGGCGCCAAAGCGGGCAGCACGTCCACATCCAGTTCTTCCAGCGGCGTACCGATGGGGAAGGTGCGCTCGACGTAGTTGAGGAGCCGGACCAGCTTCGCAAGACTATTATCATAGTGCTCGTCAAAGGTGAGCGGGCCGGGCGGCGCATCGAACAGGCACACGCGGCGCAGTCGTGCGCTCACGCAAAAGTCCTCATCCTTCGGCACCACGATGACGGCGGTGAATTCCTGCAGGCCTTCGACTCCGCTGGAACGGCGCGCCAGCAGCTCACTGAACCAGAGATTCGGATCGGCCGGGTCTAGCGAGAGCAAATTCAGTGGGCGCGGATTAAGCGAGAAACTCAGGAATGGCGTGCCGACATATTTCGCATTCAGGAGCGAGAGAATGTTTTCGACCTTGGTCGAGTGACTAACGAGTTCGCGGCGTTCATCCGATGCCTGCCGCGTGGTCGTGTCGACATTTTGGGTCACGGCGCGATTGGCGGTGACGTCAGTGCTGGTCGTCCGCACCGAGCCGCTCGCGCCAATGCTGACCGGACCAATCCCGACCCCGACGCCCAGACTCGCGCTCATCGAAGTCGTGCGCGATTCGCTGTTGAGCGCTTCGTGCATTTCGCTGCCGCTCTTGCCCATGAATTGACCGGACGCTTCGCCTTCGAAAATTTCATGGCCGACCACGCCGCTCTGGATCATGCGGCGCTTGAGCGGCACTGCGGCATGGAAATACGGACGAATCGTTCCGGTCTCACCCGATTTCTTGCGCACCTTGAGATCGAGCAACATGTGGTAAACGGGAATTCCTTCGCCGAGCGCGCCGCTTGGGAACGGTGGAATAATCGGGAACGATGCGGGCGAGATCGACGCCGTGATCTTGATGTAAACCAGCCGTTCGTCTGGGAATTTCGCGGTCAGAACATCGTCATCCGGGATGTGGGTGAAGAGCGTGATCGAAGTCTGGTCCGCTTCGCCGTTGGTGAAAGGCAACGTCGTGGATGCAAGGCGCCACGGGATTTCCAACGGCGGCGGAAGAGTGTCCTCATCAGCCATGGCGACTTCAGCATACAGTTCGAAGGATTGATGTCATGTAGAATTTGTAGGGAAAAGCCTCTGAACAACGTAAGGTGTAGCCCTACATAATGTCGCTTTGTTGCCACAATTCGATATTAGCATCGCACTCAAATCCGCTCCCTGCTACCTCGTACCGCGCCCGTAGCTCAGCCGGATAAAGCAACGGATTTCTAATTCAAAGAGAAGGGTTTGCGCAGTTTTTCGCGCGTCGGGGGGATTTGGTCTGATGCTACTAGTCGACGACGCTGCCGAACATTTACGACGAAGAACAGCTCGTCGAATTTGCAAAAGCGCCCGACACCGCGCCGCTGACGTCGGATGACATGGCGAAAATCGAGCAACTCTATTCCGACAACTTCGGCATCGAAGAAGAACCGCCGAAGTTCAAGGGGACCATGCAAGGGAAGACGATCCCGATGGCAGGTGGAACTACGAGGTCTTCGTTAAAGCGAACGGTAAAGACTCGGGATTCGAGGTTGACCCGAACGGGAAATTTCGTGAGACACCACAGCGAATAATCCACAGCGCTGCTCGATAAATATTTAGCCATTCTCGCGAACGGCTGAGCAGGGAATTAGCATCACCTGCGCCGCTGATGTTCCTTTCGTTGCGCGCGGATGAAATGCTGATAAGAAGTCAAAATCGCGAAACTTGACGATGGAATTTTTCCGTCAGCCCGTTTTGCGTCGAATGATCCGACAGCGGCGGAGAGTTGAACGGGGGATTCGTTAGCCGCCTGCAAAGCGTCTACGCAGGTCGGGTACAAAAGTAGCCGCAGCCCGCTCCACCGGGCTGCGGCAATCCACTTCATTGCAGCCGCGGTATCCGGCCACGGCCACTAAGTCCTCGAGGATTTCGCAATCATTACAACATTGTAATGTTTGGCAAGACAAATTTATTTGCCGAATGGGAAGTGGGACCATGAGATCGTCGTCGCGAGCGGGAGAGAGTGGAGCTTCGAGGTCGGCCCGAACGGCAAATTCCTAAAGGAAAGCACCGAGCCCAAAGAATAATCGGAAATCCGTAACGCCGCTGCTTTTTATGCTCGGTGCTATCCGGGAGCGCTTGCGGCTAATTACGCACCTTTGACCCTACGCCTTCGCTAAACTGTGAAAGATTAGGCGATAATTGGTGGGCGAGAAGCTGGGATTAATCCGACAGCGCAAAAATCAAGAAAAGATGCTTGACTCGATCATTACGTTTTTGTAATTATCGCGCCCTTTACTCGCTTAATCTGCAAACTTCAACTCTATCGACAGCTCAAATAACATGAAAACTACACGCCGGTTTAATCGAAATCGATTCTTCTCGTATCTCCGCATCACGATTGCGGTCACACTTGTCACGACGGGCGCCG
Organism: Candidatus Udaeobacter sp.; assembly: GCA_013372845.1. GTDB lineage: Bacteria > Verrucomicrobiota > Verrucomicrobiia > Chthoniobacterales > UBA10450 > Udaeobacter. The sequence continues at coordinate 3,923 of JAALOD010000128.1, read as the reverse complement.
CGATGGCTTTCGTCGCGACAAAACCCAGCGCTCCGGATGTCGGACCCCCAGCTCCGGAGAATGGCGTCTACATCGTCCAGATGTTAGCTGCGCCCGCCGTGAGTTATTCGGGCGGTATTGCTGGTTACAATGCGACAGCGCCACAGCATGGCCGCAAGATTGACCCGGCCGCACGAGACACGGTGCGATACGTCGGTTACCTCAAGAGCAAGCACGACGCAGCTCTCCGGAAAGTTGGCGGTGGGCAGAAGATCTATGATTACGGGATTAGCTACAACGGCTTTGCCGCAAAGCTGACAGCCAAACAGTCCGCGGCACTCAAGAAGCAGGACGGTGTCCTCGCGGTGACCCCGGACGAAATGGTTAGTCAGGACACGTCATCAACACCACACTTTCTCGGCCTGGATGCACCGAGCGGAATTTGGGAGCAGTTGGGCGGTCCGACTGGCACAAGAACGCATGCAGGAGCCGGCGAAAATATCGTCATCGGCGTTGTCGACTCGGGTATCTGGCCGCAGAGCAAGAGCTTCTCCGACCGGGACGCGAATGGAAAACTCATCTATCAGCCGTTTGGCGGTCGCCATGGCAGATGCGAGGAAAGCTCGGCAGACGGCTCATGGAGTTCTGATAACTGCAACAAGAAGCTGATGTGGGCGCGGCATTTCAACGCTGCGTGGGGCGGTGACCCTGGCATTCAGGCGCAACGGCCATGGGAGTTTTTATCACCTCGGGACTACAACGGCCACGGTACACACACAACATCGACAGCCGGCGGTAACAATGGCACTCCTACGACGGGGCCGGCAGCCGTCTTCGGACCTATTAGCGGAATGGCGCCGCGCGCGCGCGTTGCGACGTATAAGGCGCTTTGGTCAACGCAGGACGCCTCGACCGCCAGTGGATTCACTTCCGATCTCGTGGCGGCCATTGATCAGGCTGTCGCCGACGGTGTCGACGTAATCAATTACTCAATTTCGGGGACAAGGACTAATTTTCTTGATCCTGTGCAAGTCTCATTCCTTTTCGCCGCGGACGCTGGTGTATTTGTTTCCGCTTCTGCCGGCAACGACGGCCCCCCAACTGGCACGGTTGCGCACCCCGGACCCTGGTTGACGACCGTCGCAGCGGGAACCCATAATCGGAATGGCAGCGGGTCAGTAACGCTTGGAAACAGCGCAATGTACACCGGTGCGTCTGTCGCCTCTCCAGTGGGCCCGGCGCCGTTTATTCGGTCCACTGATGCTGGACTCCCCGGCGCTAACGCGGACGCGGTTCGCCAGTGCTTCGCGGCGGTCGACAACGGTGGGACACCGGTGCTGGATCCCGCGATTGTCGCCGGCAAAATAGTTTTGTGTGATCGCGGGGTGAACGCGCGTGTAAACAAGAGTCTCGCGGTTTCCGAAGCGGGAGGTGTTGGTATGGTCTTAGCCAACACGAGCCCAAATTCGTTGAATGCCGACTTCCACTTCATACCCACTGTGCACGTCGCCGACACGGATCGCGCGGCGCTAATCGCGTACTCCGGAACGCCGGAAGCAACCGCGACAATTAATCAGTCAACGATAACCTTCAGCGATCCAGCGCCGTTCACAGCAGCCTTCTCGTCCCGCGGACCACTGGCCGCGGGCGGTGGCGACCTGTTGAAACCGGATGTCATCGCGCCCGGCCAGGACGTCCTAGCGGCCGTCGCGCCTCCGGGTAATCATGGATTGGATTTCAACCTGTTAAGCGGGACATCAATGTCTGCCCCGCACGTCGCTGGCGTCGCGGCGCTGCTAATGCATCTCCATCCAACGTGGTCACCGATGATGATCAAGTCGGCATTGATGACGTCGGGCTACGACGTGCTCGACGGACCGAACACGAATCCACTCGTCATCTTCCGCCAGGGGGCTGGCCACATCAGACCGAATAGTGCGGCCGATCCTGGGCTCGTGTATAACAGCGGGTTTAACGACTGGCTCGCGTTCCTCTGCGGAACGACGAACGGCGTGGATCCGGCTACATGTACCGCACTCGAAAATGCTGGCTATTCATTGGAGCCGAGCGATCTGAACGTAGCGTCAATCGCGATCGGCGACCTGGCAGGGATTCAGACTGTAACCAGGAAGGTAACGAACGTCGGGGGCGCAGCGGCCACTTACACGCCGTCCACCACGGGCCTGACAGGCATAACAGTGGACGTCCAACCCACTTCATTGTCGCTCAGCCCGGGGCAGACGGGAACGTTCACCGTCATGTTCACTCGCACGACCGCGCCGCTGAACGCGTACGTTGGCGGCCAGCTCACTTGGACTGACGGGACGCACAATGTTCGGATTCCGATGGTCATCAAGCCGGTCCCAATAGCCGCGCCGCTCGAAGTGACTGGCAGCCCGTCTGGTATCTCGTACGAGGTCACGACCGGTTATTCGGGCACCCTCAACTTTGCCGCGCGCGGCCTTGTCCCGGCGGCTACCTTTGCTGAGACAGTGGCACAGGATCCCGATCAGACGTTCGACCCGAACGATCCGACCGGCACCATTCATGAGGATATTGTCGTCCCGGCGGGACGCAAGCTCTTGCGAGTTGGAATTGACGAGGGCTTTATCACGCCTTCGAGAACGGATCTCGATGTGTACGTTTACGTCGGAGCGACCCGTGTGGGGCAATCCTCTGACGGTGACTCGAACGAGATGGTTACGTTCACCGACCCACCTGCGGGCACTTACAGGGTCTACGTCCATGGATTCAACACCAACGGACCGAGTGCGGACTTCACGCTCTTTTCGTGGCAGCTCACCTCGGCCAGCGCAGGTAACATGAACGTGCCCGGTCCAGTGGGCACTACCATCGGTGGAACCGTGCCAGTGAATCTGACGTTCACCGGTCTTGTCGGGGGTACGTGGTATCTCGGCCAGACCGTCTACAACGACGGGACCTCCGACATCGGCACAACGATCGTCAACGTGAAGTAGAGATCCCGAGAGATTTCAACTAACAGAGGGCCGGCTTGAGCCGGCCCTCTTGCTAGTACAAATTTGCGTGCACATTTGCTCTCGGAGAAAGGACTCTCGATCCGTGCGTGCACTCATAATTGCGGTTGCTGCCGCTCTGAACTTCGCCGTGTGTCCTCCGAGCGGACTCGGAGCGCCTAACAAGTCTATGACAACGCCATCTGAAACTCCCGCGCCAACATCAACACCACAAATGTCGCGGGTCGAATCTCAGGTGCCGGAGGCAATCCTCGGTCCGATTCTGAATGAAGCTGCTAAACTGGCCAATGTCCCACCTCAACAACTGGCGATCGTCCGCGCAGAGGCAGTAGTTTGGAACGACGGCTCGCTCGGCTGCCCTGAGCCGGGAATGGAGTACACCCAAGCGCTAGTGAACGGCTACTGGGTTGTGATCGAGGCAGTGGGACAGACCTATGACTTTCGCGTAGGTGGCGGCGGGACTTTCCGTTTGTGCCCGCAGGGTCGTGGCAGCCCGCCGTTACAGTCGGACGGTCGGTGACGCATTGCCTAGAGATTCCGCGGCACAAAATTGATAAGATGAGCGCGATCTTGAGACGATTTTTGCCGCGTATCTCAGCTGCAAAGAGCAACGGATTTCTAATTCAAGAAAGAGTTTTTGCGCGTGTTTTCACGGGCTTGCGCACCGTTGCCGATGCTAGGTGTTTAGCCCATTTCTGATTCACGCCGCGTTGCGCAGAATTGCACCGTTTTACGCCGAAAATATTCGGGACCGTAGAAAACCACCGTGATGCATTAAGGAGGTTCTGTCCCTCGCGCGCGTACTTGATACATCGAAGAGGTTGCGAATCTGGCACCATTGCGGTTTCGCTGGCATCCGGGCTTCCAAAAACTCGCCGCCTCGCCCGCGCCGAAATAAACAAGGCTGCTAGGGGCGATTGACCTCAATCGCCCCGCGCGCTCAATATC
>JAALOD010000127.1:5409-9494 GCA_013372845.1 Candidatus Udaeobacter sp. | reverse complement strand
GGCTACTACAACGGATACGGCAGATACGGTTACTATGGTCGGCCCGGTTACTGATACCGCTATGGCAGCCGATCAAGGCATTTCCGGAGTGTACAGAGTCGGTGACAAGCCCGGTTACGGCTCTTTGAAATCGCCCGCCTGTTAATGCGTGTCGATCGAATCGTGAGTGATGTTCGCGACGAAGCTTACCTAAGTTGCTCGTCGCGTAACTCAAGCTAACATACGAATAGGGAGCTAGTTAAATTATGAGAAAAAATCCGCTGAACAAAGGTATTATAATGGAGAACGCTGCTGGCATTGGCACAGTGACCTCTGAGATGGTTGAAGCCCGTGCGCGCGAGTTAGCCGCGATTAACGGTCGTCCTTCTTCCGAACCGTCCGAGGCTGACTATCAACAGGCCAAACGTGAGCTGACAGGAGAAGCAGAAATGGATCCGCAGGAAGAGAGTAGTCAATCCGTACCCGATTCGGACGGTTGGGATCCCCTGCCGGGGTCCACCGGACGGCAAGCAGCGGACTCCCTCGGAGAAGACGAAGATGCCGAGGGACGGAGCGAGAGTGCGCAGATGTTCGAGGAAGGCGTCAGCGAAGCGGAACATGATCAAATGCGTCAGGCATCCCGGGCGGACGAGCAGAGCGACGAAACAGAGCCATAACTCGCGCGCTGCGTCAAAGCGCGACCGTAACGCGCAAGAAGGTTGCAGGAATGGACGTGGTATCCTTGCTCGGGCTTTTGTTCTGGCTGGTAAACAACTCTTCCAGCTCTCTCTGCAGATCAGCCGCTCGACCGTTCTTTTCTGCGGCTTCGAATGCATTCATGGTCGGCCCGTAGTATCTCCTGAATTCATCGACGAAGGCTGACGGTGCACCAGGGAAGTTGAAGGTAAACGTGTCCCGCGCGAAGGAGATTTTCTCGGCCGGAACTCCTGCTTGGGCAAACCGCTCGATCACGTTGCTCTCGATGCCCCACGTCACTGGACTAACGAAACCTTCCGGCGGTGGCGGCGTGTAGCCTGAGCTGATCTTTAAAATCTGAGCCACCAATGTCGGATCATTCGGAATCCAGTTACCCATCACGATCCGACCTCCCGGTCGCGTCACGCGCACCATCTCCATGGCGACCTCGAACGGTTTGGGCGCAAACATCGCTCCGAAAATACTGATCACCAGATCAAACGCCTTATCCGGCAACTGCTCCAAATTGGACGCATCGCCTTCCTGAAACGTGCAGCCGGTGAGGCCATGCTCCGCGGCGCGCTTATTCCCAGCCTCCACCAGGTTGCACGCGATATCGACGCCCACCACGTTCGCTCCGAGTTTCGCCGCGGGCAATGCCGTCGTGCCATCACCGCATCCGAGGTCGAGCACCCTTAGCCCTTTTGTAATTCCGAGTCGCTGCACGAGCGCCTCGCCGCTTTCACGCATGGTCGCGGCAATGCGCGTGAAGTCGCCTTTTTCCCAGAGTGCTTTGTTCGGATTCATGGAGAGCATTTACGATGGGCAAGCAGATAGGGCAATCTGGGAATTCTGCGACCTCGCCCCCCGCGCCCGCGATCCGACGAGCGAGAGCCTCGAGCCGATCCAATCCGCGCGCCGAGGACAACCTTCGCGCCGCGTTCAGAAAGCATGACCGCAGCCGCCTCGCCTATTCCACTACTCGCGCCGGTGATGACGACGACCTTGCCTTTGATTCCCGACATGAAGTTTTTACTTTCTGTTTTCTATTTTCGCAACTCGGGACTCTTTGAAATTTCGAGGCTCTATCATTGGCGGTGTTGCCAGCTCTTGTAGACCGCCTCCAGACTGTAACCGTCGGGATCGAAAACGTTCGCAGCGTAATAACGGGGATCGTAATACAGGCGTGCGCCGGGCTTGCCGTTATCAGTCGCGCCCGCCGCCATTGCTGTCTCGTAGAACGCGTTCACCTCGGCCTCGCTCTTGGCGACGAATCCGATATGCGCAGCCTTGGCGTCCGCATCGCCCTGCCTGAGCCAGAAGAATACGCGGCCGTCCCGTCCGAAGCCCTTGAGGTCGGGATGTCCTTCGGGGCCATCCTTACCGTCGTAATCGATGGCATGCACGATGCCGAGCGGCTTGAGAGCCGTCTCGTAAAAGGCAATCGATCGATCGAGATCCTTGACGGTTATGAAGACGTGGTCGAGCAAGAGTTCACCTCGTTCGTTAGCCGATGATTCTTGTTAGGCTCACTCGGTCTCAAGACTGACATCTGATCGTCCAAGAGTCTAGCGTTTAGGCCACGCGCGCAATGCGATTTGCGCGACTCGACATAGTTGATCGGGACTGGCGCCGTCGGCTCCCTGGACCGCCATTCCCTGCAGCACGGTCATCACGTAACGGGACAGTTCGCCTGGATCAGCGTTTTTCGGAAGATCGCCTTCCCGCTTAGCGCATTGAAGGCGACGACGCAACGCAACTTCGCTGCCGGCGCGGCGCCCGGCTGCTTCCTTCCGAACGGACCTCGCCGCTTTTCCGACCGCCAACGCACCTTGAACCATGAGGCATCCTGCTGGAAGCCTTGGATCACCCGCCATCCTGGCCGCGCCGAAAAATATTTGTTCGATGACATCCCGCGCCTTTGGCGCCGCCAGAGCCTTGCCAAAGTAGGCGAGCGGTCCGTTGACGTATCGATCCAGAACCTTGCGAAAGAGTTCCTCTTTGTTGCCAAAAGCAGCGTAAAGACTTGGCCGATTGATGCGCATGGCCCGCGTCAGGTCTGAGACCGAGGCGCCTTCGTAACCTTTGGCCCAAAAAACGTGCATGGCGCGTTCCAAGGCCGTGTCAGGATCGAAGGCCCGGGGTCGTCCAGGCTGTGCTGCGGCAGTTTCTGATTTCATACTGATAGGTAAATAAATCATTTGACACGCTTTTGTCCAGAGTTAATTTCATACTTATCGATACATAATTAAAGAATAGGAGAAAAAATGACTAGGAAACTGGAAGGAAAGATTGCACTCATTACGGGCGGCTCGCGCGGCATTGGTGCCGCAATCGCTAAACGTTTGGCTTCCGACGGGGCGAATGTGGCCATCACATACACGAAAGGTGCCGATGCAGCCGCGGCGGTGGTTAAGGAGATTGAACGCGACGGTGGCAAGGCGCTCGCTATTCAGGCCGACGCCACTGATGCCGAAGCCGGCAAAGCCGCGGTCGAGAAGACTGTCGCGACCTTCGGCCGCCTCGACATTCTCGTAAACAATGCCGGCACGGCCATCCCGAAAACGTTTGAGGAGACGACGCTGGAAGAGATGGATCGCGTGCTGGACATTAACATCCGTGGGGTGTTCCTCGCGACGCAGGCGGCGCTGAAGCATATGAAGAGCGGCGGTCGCATCATCTCGATTGGTTCGTCCGTGGGCGAGCATGTCGTTGTGCCCGGGCTTGTGGCTTACTCGGCCACGAAGGGGGCCGTAAAGATATTTACTCAGGCGCTGTCCAGAGAGCTTGGGAGCCGGGGCATCACGGTCAACAATGTGCAGCCGGGTCCGATCGACACGGAGTTGAATCCCGCCGACAGCGAGTGGGCGGTGCCACAGAAGGCCGCCACTGCACTCGACCGCTTCGGGCACGTTGATGAGATCGCTGCAATGGTGGCTTTCGTCGCCGGTCCGGAATCTTCATACATCACTGGGGCAAATCTTACCGTGGATGGCGGAATGAACGCCTGAATCAAAGGAGAAATGATATGCGCGCAATGAGAGCGGAAACATTTAGTGGCTATCAAGGACTGAAGCTCATCGAACTTCCAAAACCGGCAGTTACGAAGGGGAAAGTACTGGTGCGAATCACCGCGGCCGGCGTCACGCCGCTGGACCATACGATCCTTTCGGGCAAATTTCACGGCTCGAAGGCGCCGTTAGTCCTTGGAAACGAGGGAGCGGGTGTGGTGGAGGACGGAGGTGGAACGGACTTTCCCGTCGGATCGCGCGTGATGTTCTTCGGCGCCTATGGCGCTTTTGAGGATGGAACCGATCGTGAGTGGGTCGACGTCCGGAAAGAAGACCTTTGCCTTATTCCTGACAATGTCGACGACGTGAGTGCCGCAGGTATTCCGGTCGCGTATCTCA
>JAALOD010000127.1:0-5399 GCA_013372845.1 Candidatus Udaeobacter sp. | reverse complement strand
ATTCCTGACAATGTCGACGACGTGAGTGCCGCAGGTATTCCGGTCGCGTATCTCACCGCGCAGGTCGCTCTTACTCTGGCTGATTTTCGAGCAGGCAAAACTGTTCTGGCACCAGCGATCGGAGGATCGATCGGCAATGCAGTGACGCAATTGGCGCGCGCCTTGGGCGCAAAACACGCCATGTCAAGCACGACCAATCATGCGAAAGCAGAGCAGGCGAAGGCGCTCGGATTCAATGAAGTCATCGATACCTCCTTGGAGAAGTTGGGGGACGGCGTGCGTCGTATCACGAGCGGTTACGGGGCAGACATCGTTATCGACGGAATCGGTGGTGACGTCTTGAGCGAGGCGCTCGGAGCGCTTGCGTCGGAAGGACGCGTCACAACACTGGGATATTCCGCAAGCCGTAAGACAACTATTGACGTGACAAATCTCATTGTGCCACAGGCCAGCATCCGAGGCCTCAACATGTTTGCTCAGCCGAACGCGAGCATCAGGGCTGCCTGGAAAGTTATTGTCTCTCTACTTAAATCCGGTGCGATCAAACCGATCGTGGCTAAGACCTTCCCTCTGGTGGAAGCGGTTGATGCTCTTCGTTATCTAATTGAGGGCCGCCCGTTCGGCAGAGTCGTCCTAACAATCTGAGCATTTCCAAAAGGAAAACGAAACATGAAAGAAAAACAGATTAAAATTCCAGGTCCGGATCATCCAATATCTATCCAGCGCAATCCCGCTCGCGTCGTCGTATCCTTCGCGGGGCGCGTGATCGCCGATACCCGCAACGCGCTGGCACTTCGCGAAGCCGACTATCCGGCCGTCCAATACATTTCACGTGAAGATGTCGATCTTACTCAATTAGAACGGACGGATCACGCTACCTACTGTCCGTACAAAGGCGATTGCACTTACTACAGTATTTCGGCTGGAGGCAAGAAGTCCGTCAATGCCGTGTGGACGTATGAGGATCCGTTTCCTGCTGTTGCGCAGATCAGGGGGCATGTCGCGTTCTATCCCAACCGCGTCGATGAGATCGCAGAGCAACAGGTCGCAATCGACAGAAAGGAACAGCACGATGAAAGCAGCACTTGATAAAGGACAGTTCGGACCGTGGGCGCTCGTCACGGGCGCTTCGTCGGGAATCGGTAAGGAATTCACGCGGCAAATCGCAGCGTCGGGGATCAACGTAGTGCTGGTGGCCAGGCGAGCCGCATTGCTTGCCGAACTGGGACGCGCCATCTCACAGGAGTTTGGTGTTCAGTACCGCGCCTTGCCTATGGACCTCTCACAAGAGGGATTCATAGCGGGACTCGCCGACGCTACGCACGATATCGACATCGGGCTTGTCGTCTCCAATGCCGGCACCGCAAATCCGGGCGAGTTCCTGAAGCTCGATCGGCAGCTGCTTAAGGCGACTTTGCGGCTCAATACGATGGCGCATCTGGACATCACTCACCATTTCGGCGCGAAACTCGCCAAGCGGAGACGGGGCGGCTTGATCCTCGTGGGGGCAATGGGTGCGGAAAACGGCATTCCTCGTATAGCGAATGACGGAGCCGCGAAGGCGTATGTACACAGCCTTGGCGAGGCGCTTCACTATGAGTTCAAACCTCTAGGTGTCTACGTCACTGTACTGGCAACCGGGTTTACGAACACAGAGGTGCTCGATAAGTTCGGCTTCGACCCGCGGACTATGCCGATGAAGCCGATGAGCGTGGAGCGGTGCGTATCCAATGGCCTTGACGCGCTGCGGGAAAACCGGTCCAGAATAATTCCGGGCCGCCTGAACCGGATCATGAACGCCCTCGTGCCCGCTTCTCTTGCGCGGAAGATGGAGGCGGACATGATTGGTAAAGCGCTCGCAACTAAGTCCGCAAGCGCGAGGGCCCAGGCCTAATAACGGACGGGTAATGAATTCGAGGCGCCGAACCGCGTAGCGTTTTAGAGGGAGAGATCATGGCTCAGCAGAAATTCCTAGTGACGGGTGCGACCGGCGACACGGGCGGTTACACGGTCGAGCAGTTGCTGGAGCGAGGACATGCGGTGCGGGCGCTGGCCCATCGCGAAGATGACCGCTCGAAACGGCTGGGAAAGATGGGCGCAGAAGTGGTTATCGGCGATTTTCTGAAGTTCAACGACGTGCGCGCGGCGATGCGAGGAGTTCGCGGCGCATACTTCTGTTATCCGATCCGCCCCGGCATTCTGCAGGCGACAGCCTATTTCGCTCGGGCCGCTACAGAGGCCGGCCTCGAATGCGTCGTGAACATGTCGCAGAAATCGGCTCGCGAGGACGCGCTTAGCCACGCGGCGCAGGATCATTGGCTCTCCGAGCAGGTCTTCGACTGGTCGGGAATTACCGTGGCCCATCTTCGCTCCACATACTTTGCCGAATGGCTGCTCTATCTTGCACCGATGATTCGCGCCGGAGTGCTGCACGTCCCATTCGGCACCGGTCGACACGCTCCTATTGCGGCGGAGGACCAGGCCCGTGTGATCGTGGGGATTCTGCAAAACCCGTCCCCGCATCGCGGCCAGGTTTATCCTCTTTACGGACCGGTTGAGTTCACTTATGCCGAGATCGCCCAGGTGCTTAGCCGCGTCTTGGGATGGGAGGTGCGTTACAAGCAAGTGAGCATTGAGACGATGCTGACAATGATGGCCTCTGGCGGTCAGAAACCACCTCCTGGGCATAACGCGCGGGCTCTCTATGGCGAGTTCGAACCAAAACCCGAACGTCAAGGAGAGTCCTTCGCCATCCAGCATCTGCGTGAAGTCGCCATCGATCATCAGAACGGTATCTTCGCCGGGACGAATGATCTCGTTGAAAAGATTGGCGGCCGCCGTCCGATGACGCTGGAGGAATTCATTAACAAGCACCGCGCCGCCTTTACTGCGTGAATATGACTGCCACGTGCAAGAACCCTACGAAATCATCGAGAGCTACTTGGCTGGTAACGAAAGGAAATTATCATGAGTCAGACCATACGAGAGAAAAACAAAGCGCTGGTGCTCGACGCATTCGACACATTGTTCAACAAGCGGGACTACGCGGCCGCGGAGAAATATTGGTCGCCTAACCATATCCAACACAGCGCGCACATTGAACCGGGTCGCGATGGATTGTTCAATTTGATCCGGAGCGCACCTGATACGCTTCGTTACGAACATCAGCTCATCGTCGCGGAGGGCGACTACGTTATCGTGCACGGACGTTTCTCAGGACGCGGCCAGCCGGCTGCCTGGATCGCCGCAGATATTCTCAGGATCGAGAACGGCCGTCTGGCTGAACACTGGGATGTCTTACAGGACGAAGCCACCAAGGCCGAATCGAAGAGCGGCTTGCCGATGTTTGGCAATCGCTTCACTGCCTGAACCAGCTTATCTCAAATCAAGGAGACCTCTATGAAACTCACAGAAAACACGATCTTCATCACCGGCGGAGGCACGGGCATTGGTCGTGACCTCGGCGAAGCGCTGCACAAGCTCGGCAACAAAGTCATTATCTCGGGCCGCCGCAAGGAACATCTGGATGCGACGACCAAGGCGAATCCAGGGATGGATTCCGTCGAAACGCGGACAACCGGGATCGTCTTACTGAAAAGCCCGTTTTAGGACGGACAGCTTATGGAAATCGGAACCATTGGAGCAGGAGATTTCGCGCAAGCGTTCGCAAAGCGGGCATTGAAGGCAGGCCATAAGGTAAAGCTTAGCAATAGCCGAGGTCCCGACAGCCTCCGAGAAATTGTCGATCAGCTTGGTCCTGGAGCAATGGCTGCCACCAAGGAAGAGGCAGCGGCTTGCGAAATGGTTCTTCTTGCTGTGCCTTGGGACAACGTGCCCGAAACACTTGCAAGTCTTCCCAAGTGGAAAAATCAGATTCTGATTGATGGGACCAATCCTTTTCATGGTCAGGCCGGAAATTTCACACCGGCCGCTGTTGGAAACTTGTCTACTAGCCAGCTTGTTGCGGCGCTAGCCCCTGGAGCGCGAGTGGTTAAGGCACTAAACAATATGACCGTGCCTAACTTCGGGGCGGATCCGGTCGTAAACGGGGCGAGACGAGTTGCGTTTATTTCGGCAGACGATGACGGCGCGAAGAAGCGAGTTGAAACCTTACTAAAAGCTTTTGGCTATTCGGTCGTTGATCTTGGAAATCTTCGCGATGGAGGGCTGATCCAGCAAGCAGGTGGTCCTCTCGCAGGCCGAGATTTCTTGGAGCGAGGAGAATCCTAGATGAAAGCCATTCATCTCACTGCCTACGGTAATCCAGCTCAGAACTTAAGGATGGTCGAAGTTTCGGAACCAAACGCGCCGTCTGCGAGCGAAGCTCTGGTGCGCATGGAATATGCGCCGATTGATTACAGCGACCTCCTTTTAGCGAACGGAGTTTACTTTTTAAATCCGAAGCTTCCTTCTGTCATAGGAGGTGAAGGTGCGGGAATCGTCGAGGCGGTCGGGCCGGGAGTCACCAGCGTCAAGGTAGGCGATCGTGTTACGATCCCATTTGGAACATTCACCTGGGCTGACAAGGTCCTCGCTCCAGCCCATGGTCTTTTTGTCGTTCTTCCTTCAATCGATGCCAGAACGGCCTCGATGTTAAACATCAATCCTACGACCGCAGTTCTTCTCTTAGACGAATTTGTAAAGCTAAAGGCCAAAGACTGGATTGTATTAAACGCAGCAAACTCCCACGTTGCGCGATGCTTGATCGCGATTGCAAAATCGCGCGATCTCAAGGTTGTAGGTATTGTCAGGCGGTCCGAGCTTATCCCGGAGATTGAAAAACTGGGCGTTGATTTCGTAGGCGTGGAATCGCCGGAACTCCCAAAGCAAATTCAGATTGCAACCGGCGGCGTGCCAATATCTTTGGGTCTTGATGCCGTCGGTGGTCCAGCGACAGCGACGATGGCAAGCGTGCTCTCGCCGGGGGCTCATCTCGTCAGCTACGCGTGGCTGAGTGGTTTGCCGATTCACGTGCTGCAAGGCGATCTCATTGGCAAGAGGCTAAACATCCACGGCTTCTGGATGTATTACGAAGAGTATCTCCCAAAAATTCGAGCGGCACTGACTGAGGCAGCAAAAGTAGTCGCTTCCGGCAAATTAACTTTACCAGTCACCACAACATACAAACCATCCCAAATCAAAGAAGCAATCGAACACTCCCAGCGTGGTGGCAAAGTTCTATTGGATTTCAATCAGCCAAACTAGCGCCATGTCTTACAGCATATCGACCTTGCTAACCCGCAATCTTCAGGACGTCTTCGGTGAGAACGACCCCGCGCGTCGGCGCGCGGCTATCGACGAGATCTGGACCGAAGACGGCGTGTTCTATGATCCCAAAACGGGCGTCCACCGTGGCCGCGACGAGATTGATCGTGTCGCAGGCGCTATCAGGGCTACTC
>JAALOD010000126.1:7098-9512 GCA_013372845.1 Candidatus Udaeobacter sp. | reverse complement strand
GAATTGCCTCAACATAAGCCCGCTGGTTTGCGCTTCGCGCAACAATCGGGGGCTTGCGTGACGAGGTCGTGATTTTGGTCGATACAACATCGCCCAGATTCTCATCGCGTTCTTCGCTCACCGCCTTGAGCGCATAATTAAACTCGTGCTTTTGAATATCCACGCCTTGCTGGCGCGCTTTATCGAGCTGCTCAAACACCTGCTGCGCTTTATCGACGTGGCTCGGGTCCCCTTCCAATTTCACCCAGCCTTCGCGGGTGGTCACTTTCACACCGAGTGAATCCTCAAGGTTTTTCAAGAGTTTAATGTCATTGGCGTAGAGCGACTGCAAAGCGCGTGGGCTCTCAAACTGAAGGGTGCGAGTTTCAGTCATCGTCAATTCGTGGCATCGGCATCCTTGCCGATTGCGAATTGGCTAAGAGCTAATGCCACTAACCCTACCCTACCGGAAACCATACACCAGCGCCCAATGCGTGCGTTCCTCTGGCGACTCCTCGACGCTGACGATGACAAAGTAACTGCCGGTGGTCTTCGGAACGACGTGCGCAGCCGCAAAATGGCCTTTCTCCCAACTGTCTGGTTCTTCCGCCAGCTTCCCATCCGAATCGTAAATATGAACGGACACCTTCGCCCGATCGACTTCGGTTCCCAGCCAGAACCAATATTCGTTCCCTTTGAATAATTGCTGTCGCACCGCTTTTTTTTCACCGGAAGCCAGATCGCCTCCCCAGTAGTCCTCACGCACCTGAAATCCTTGTTTTACGTATGGTTCCGCTGCCTGAAGAGCAAACGACTGTGCGTCATCCACCGAGGCGCAAGCCGCACGCTGCATGACGATGACGGCCGCCAGGAGGGAGCTGCTGCGTAAAAGAACTTTCGCGAAACGGTTCATCGAAATTTCCTAATCCCTAGTGACGATGCCGGCGCCGAGCCGCGTCGTGATCTCGTTGACCTTCTTGACTGATTCGGCAGGAATGCGCGCGCTGCCGACGTCAATGAGAGGCTTCACTTCGCCCAGGGCGTCTTGAATTTGGTGAATGATCGGAAGATTAAACTCAGGCATCGCCTTCAGTCTTGTCTGAAAATAAGACAGGAGATCGGGCTGATGCAGAAGCTCGGCGCCATCGGCGGAAAAATGCTGCTTCACCACAGAAGTCAATACTTCCGTCCCACGCAGCCACCCGCCCAGACTGACGAGCTGCGATAATTTTTCGTCGTGCACTTCATTCATTGCCTGTTGCACGCTGTTTTGGGTGCGATCCAGCTCCTGCCGCACATTTTCCCAATTACGTTTATCTGCCGCCTCGATAATCGCCTTGGCATGTGGCGTGATCGAATTTCCGACGCCAATCCCCTTCGCCAATGCCAGGACGCGCTGGCCAATCTCCTTTACTGTCGGCGCGTCTTGCGCTTGCACCGCGATAAAACCATCCGCGATCACCGCCCCCAGCAAGAGGGCGATGCGCGGCCGCTCGGTGAAATTTGGTCCCTTATCGCTGCGGACGTGTTCCTTCCAATTGACCGCACCGAGCTTGTTCAGTGCCCCGAAAATTTCGTTCGGCAATGGCACCACAACGTCTTCCACAGTCGTGGATAATTGGTTAATATTGATGTGCTGCGGAGCCTGCGCGCCATGCGCGCACAGTGTAAGGCCACACCCTGCAGCTACAATTAACTTCAAATGTTTGGTAAACGGAATCATTGGGAGCCTCGAATGTTGATTTCGGGTTCGTATTCAGGATTTAATGAAGCGAACCTTAAGCAAAACCGCTGCTGTACACAAATCCCTGCTCAAAACATTTTGAACTGCCTTAACCGAAACACTCCATTGCCTCTGCGGCGCCGCTGCCTGCGTACCTTATGGACCTAACCCGGTTAGAGCAGATCCTCGACCGCGCATCTTCGAGGCGGATTACGGTAATCGGCGATCTGATGCTCGATGAATTTGTCTGGGGAAAAGTCGGCCGCATCTCGCCGGAGGCTCCCGTACCGGTTGTGGAGGTGACCGGTGAATCATTTTACCCCGGGGGCGCCGCCAACGTCGTGCGCAACTTGCGCGAGTTCGTGGACCGCGTCGCGATTATCGGTTTGCTGGGCAAAGATCGCAGCGGCCAGCAACTCCGGGAGTTATTGTCAGAACAAAAGATCGATACCTCTAATGCCGTTGAAGAGGCGACGTTTCATACCATCGTTAAAACCCGCATCATCGCGCGCCATCAACAGGTTGTTCGTGTCGATCGGGAAACCTTTGTGGGGCCATCGGCAGCGCAAATTGAAGAGGTCGTGGCCGGCGTCCGAAAGAATATTCCAGAGACCGACGCCATTATTTTCGAAGACTACGGCAAAGGCTTTTTATCGACCGAATTGGTTTCGCAGATCGCGGATGCTGCGCGCTCAGCCGGCAAGATCGTCGC
>JAALOD010000126.1:0-6998 GCA_013372845.1 Candidatus Udaeobacter sp. | reverse complement strand
AGAAAGAAGCGCCGCACTACATCCCCGCCAAAGCGCAAGAGGTTTTCGATGTCTCGGGTGCGGGTGATACAGCAATCGCTCTCTTTACCCTCGGTCTCGCCTGCGGAGCGACGCCGACCGAAGCGGCAGAAATCGCCAACCACGCGAGCGCCGTCGTAGTGAGCAAGCTTGGAACGGCAACTGTGACACGAGATGAATTGATGGCCAGTTTTCGAGAGGATTCCAAAGGTGGCTAACGAGTTGTCCGCTGCCGTTTTTATCGATCGCGACGGCACAATCATCGAGGATGCGGATTATTGTTCCCATCCAAAACAAGTGAAGGTTTTGCCTGGCGTTCCCGAAGCATTACGGCGTTTAAGGTCAAAAGGATTCAAACTCATTGTTATTACGAACCAAAGCGGCATCGGTCGCGGGTTTTTCACCGTTGACGAGTATCGCTCCGTTGAGTCGGAAGTTTCGCGCCAGCTGGGCCATGGCTTGATCGACGCAACCTATTTTTGCCCCGATGTTCCGGGGCAACATTCCAGTCATCGCAAGCCATCGCCTGGAATGATATTGCAAGCCAAGCGAGATTACCAAATCGATCTGACGCGTTCGTTCTTTATCGGTGACAAGGAGATCGACGTCGAGTGCGGTCGCAACGCCGGTGTACGGACAATTCGGGTTCAAACCGGATTTGACCGCGACATCAGTGGCAGCGCCGCGGATTGGACCACAAAAGACTTGCCCGCCGCAGCGCAGATCATTTTAGGCCAACGGTTATGACCATCGATCTCTCGCATGAGTAAAGCGGTTGGAATTATTCCGGCCCGATGGAATTCTACACGATTCCCTGGAAAACCACTGTATCCCATTGCTGGAAAGCCGCTTCTGAGACATGTCTGGGAACGCTGTCTGTGCGCTAAAAACCTGGATTTGGTTGTCATTGCGACCGACGACATGCGGGTCGTCTCTGCAGCGTTTGAGTGGGGTGCAGAGGTCGCACTGACGTCGCGAAGACACCGCAGCGGCACAAATCGAGTCGCTGAAGTGGCGAGGAAAACAAAGCAGTTCGCATACGTAATCAATATCCAGGGCGACGAACCGCTGATCGATTACCGTTTAATCGATAAGGTTGTCCAAAAATTACGGTCGGATCGCAAAGTGGGTGTGGTGACGGCCGCGCATCCATTCGAGGATCCAGCGGATGCCTCTTCTCCACATCAGGTGAAAGTCGTTCTCGATCTTCGCGGCAACGCTCTTTATTTCTCTCGCGCGCCGATCCCGGCACCACGGAACGATGATCGCGTGGTGTTGGCTTCCAGCCAATCGAATCAATGGGCAAGGATGCCGATGGCACACGGCCGCCGGTCCTTGTTTCTTCGTCACCAGGGAATTTACGGATTTCGCCGCAAGACGCTGCTGCAATTTGTGAGATGGAAACCAGTCCGCTGGAGCGCACTGAATCGCTCGAACAATTGCGCGCACTAGAAAATGGTGTAAAGGTTCATGTGCTCGTTACTGCTACAGGATCGCCTGGCATTGACACGCCAGAAGACGCAACGGCGCTGGAGCAAAAGCTTGCCCACGCAAAGCAGAGGATGCCCTTGTGAAATACATTTTTATCACTGGCGGTGTGATTAGTTCCCTGGGCAAAGGATTGACCGCCGCGTCTCTTGGAACGCTCCTCGAAGCACGTGGTCTGCGCGTTGTTCTCCAAAAATTTGATCCGTATCTGAACGTGGATCCCGGCACGATGAATCCCTTCCAGCACGGCGAGGTCTACGTGCTGGACGACGGCGCGGAAACCGATCTCGATCTCGGCCACTACGAGCGCTTCACCAATTGCGTCCTAACACGGCACAACAATCTCACCAGCGGTCAGGTGTACGAGTCGGTTATTTTAAAGGAACGCCGCGGCGACTATCTCGGTAAAACCGTGCAGGTGATTCCGCACGTCACCGATGTAATCAAAGGACGCATCCGTGAAATTTCAGACGAAAGCAAATACGATGTCGTCATCACGGAAATCGGGGGCACAACGGGTGACATCGAAGGGCTGCCGTTTTTGGAAGCGATTCGCCAGTTCATTCTCGAAGTCGGGGCGCCAAATGTGCTCAACATGCACGTCACGCTGGTTCCCTACATTAAGGCCGCGCACGAACTGAAGACGAAACCAACCCAGCAAAGCGTAGCCAAGTTGCGCGAAATCGGTTTGCAACCGCAGGTCTTGATTTGCCGGACTGAGCGGATGCTCGATCTCGATCTGCGGCAAAAGCTCTCAATGTTCTGCAGCGTGGCGGAAAAAGCGGTAATCGAAGAACGCGACGTCGCGCACACAATTTACGAGGTGCCGTTGACGCTTCATGCGGAAGGTTTGGACCAGTTGGTGTGCGATCTTTTGGGCTTAAAAACCCGGCAGCCCGATCTCGCGGGATGGAAAAATTTTGTAAAGCGAGTCATTAGTCCCGCCAAACGAGTCAGAATTGCTGTGATCGGCAAATACTTCGATGTCCGGGACGCCTACAAGAGTATTTACGAGTCGCTCACGCATGCTGCGGCAAGCGAAGATTGCGGAATCGATCTCGAACTCATCGACGCGGAGTCGCTGCAAGACGGCGTTAACGGCCAGTTAAAAGATGTGTCTGGTGTTTTGATTCCCGGCGGTTTTGGCCTTCGCGGCGTCGAAGGAAAAATCAAGTCTGCGCGTTTTGCGCGAGAGCACAAGATTCCATATCTCGGACTTTGCCTGGGAATGCAGGTGGCAACGATTGAGTTTGCGCGAAACGCATGCGGCATCAAAGACGCCAATAGCACCGAGTTTGACAAAAACACAAAAGAACCGGTGATCTCGTTGCTGGAAGAACAGCGCGGCGTCAAAAACATGGGCGCGAGCATGCGTTTGGGCACATGGCCGACGAAAATCGCCAAAGGCACGATCGCCGAAAAAATTTACGGCAGTGCCGAAGTGATGGAGCGCCACCGTCACCGATACGAGTTCAACATGAAATATCGCGACCAGATGAATGAAAGAGGCTTCGTCATTTCCGGTACATCACCGGATGGAACGCTGGCCGAGCTGATCGAGCTTCGCGATCATCCCTATTTCGTTGGTTGCCAATATCACCCTGAATTCCAAAGCAAGCCGAACAAACCGCATCCGCTTTTCAAAGGATTCATTCAGGCGTGTCTCGAATATCAGAGTCGTGCGACGCGCGCTCCAAGCGATCGAGAATCGCCGCGCCGAGTCCCTGAGCAGGAACTCGTTCTGCAACAATAAGATCGAGATCCAGCTCGTCGAGCTCGCGCAAACAACGAAACAACTTCGCAGCAGCTTCGCGAAGATCCTGTGATTCGCTTAAGTGGCGGAACGCGACAAAACGCTCGGCGTTTTCAATCGGGTTCCACGCCAACAACGCGCAACGCTGGTTTGGTTTCACCGAAAAAGAATTTGCGTTGTTGATCAGACGAAGCGGAGTTTTCGGCGCGTAGTGCGATGGTAACTGCCCGGGCGCGGTAATTCTCTTCGGCGCCGTAACGGTGTCCATCTTGGAAAACTCAGCGAGTTGTTCCGCAGTTACTGGACCGCGGCGCAGGATATCGATCTTACCTTCATGCACGGCGATAATCGTCGATTCAATGCCGTGCATCGTCGGGCCAGCATCAATGATCAGCGGGATGCGTCCGCCAAGTTCGTCAAAAACGTGCTGGGCAGTCGTGGGGCTGATCCGGCCAAACTGATTTGCGCTTGGCGCGGCAAGCGGTTTCCCGAACGCGGAAATGATTTCAGCGAAAACCGGATGTGAACTCATTCGCACGGCGACTGTGTCGAGGCCGGCGGTGACGATCCCAGGAACAACCGGCTGCCGATCCAGGACGAGCGTAAACGGCCCAGGCCAGAACTGCGCGATCAGTTTTTTGATGTGCGCGCGAGAGCGATTATCGATCTTCGCAACGCGCTCGAGCCAGTCTTCGCCAGGTAAATGCACAATCAGCGGGTCGAAACGCGGTCGCTCTTTCGCTTCGAAAATTTTTGCGACCGCAACAGGATTGAGCGCATCAGCCGCGAGTCCGTACACGGTTTCCGTTGGAAGCGCTACCACTTCGCCTTTGCGCAGCAGCTCAACCGCCGCAGCTGTGGCACGGGCTTCCAGCGCGCTGCGATCGGCAGGATGCCGATGCCACGAGCGGCGATCTTGGATCGCCGCTACAATCTCGGTTTTCACGTTGGCAACTTTGCGGCCAGCACGCTTTCGCTTTGTTTCTTGCGAAATGCTTCCAATTTTTTCGAATCGCTTCGTCAGAAGTAGCCAGAATAGCGCCGGCAGAGGGCAGCGTTTTTGGCGCCGGCTTCGCCATAGCCAGCGTCCCACCGGAATCCCACCAGGCATTTGTGCAGTCGAAAGAAGCGAATCGAGTCCCTGCAACTTCGATTGAATTGGCACTCCCAAAACCGGGAGCCACGTATGTGCGGCGATGACTCCGGCCAAATGCGCCGCACCACCTGCGCCGGCGATGACGACGCGCAACCCACGCGCTGCCGCATTGCGCGCGAACTCAGCGGTCGCGTCCGGTGTTCGATGTGCGGAGAGAACGCGCGCCTCGTTAGGCACGCCCAGCTCATGGAGCGTCTCGACGGCATGACGCATCGTTTCCCAATCGGATTTACTGCCCATGATCACAGCAACTAACGGCTTCAACTCAGGCATGGGCAGATTTTAGGGCCATTCTGTGAAACGCCAAGTGGCATTGGCATCCAGTCCGCCACTGGACGGACTCGCCGGGGCTAGCCAGTGTCCCATCGGCAGAGATGCCGATACCACAGTTAATGCGATATTGCGCGTATGAATCGCCATGGCCGATCGATTGTCCTCATCGGCATGATGGGAGCCGGTAAGTCCGCGGTTGGGCGTTGTTTGCAATGGCGAACAGGTTTTGCGCAATTTGATACCGATGAAATGGTGAGGTCGAAGTTTGGAATGCCGATTTCGCAAATTTTCTCGGCACACAGCGAAGATAAGTTCCGGGAAGCAGAAACGGAGGCCCTTCGGAATTTATCCCCCGATCAAGGTGCAATCATTGTGACTGGCGGCGGAATTGTATTGCGCGAGGAGAACGTCGACCTTTTGAAACGATTTGGCGTAGTGGTGTGGCTGGAGGCGGATGAAAAAACGCTTTTCAAACGAGCTTCACGGACCGGCGATCGACCGTTGTTGCAACGCAAAAATCCGAGAAAAGCGTTTACCCAAATGTTACGAACACGCCTGCCACTGTATGCAAAGATTGCCGATATCCGCATCGATACATCGGAGCTTACAGATGAAGAAGTCGCGGTAGCAATTGTGAGTAAGTTCAAAAAGTATCGTCGCAAATCCGCGCCGGTTACCGTGTGATGACCGAGACAGCTACATATTCAATTGATCGCGATAGCTCGCCGCTGGAACTGAAACAACGACTGCTCTCATTTGTGCGCGAGATTGGTTTTGACTCCTGCCGCATCGCAGCCTGCAGCTCTCCGCCGCATGCAAACGAGTTTCGGATTTGGCTGCATGACGAAGCACATGGCGAAATGAGTTACATGGAGCGCGGGGAAGAAAAGCGCTGCGACCCGCACAAGGTTTTGCCAGGCGCCAGGGCGATTGTTGTTTTGGCGCTGAATTATTTCCAGGGAAGCAGGAAAACAGGCGACACGCCTGCAGCTGCAGGCAAAATCGCGCGCTATGCCTGGGGCGATGACTATCATGAGCTGATCGCAAGTAAGCTCGATAAGATCGACGAGTTTCTTCGCGAGTCCGGCGGGCGCCAGAAATGTTATGTCGATACTGGGCCAGTTTTGGAACGCGATTACGCAGCCCAAGCCGGGATCGGCTGGCATGGCAAGAGCACGATGCTAATCGACGAACACCTGGGGACCTGGTTCTTTCTCGCAGAGGTTTTGACGACTCTCGAACTGCCGCCGGATGAGCCCGTGCCAGATCGCTGTGGAACGTGCGAGCGCTGTATCAAAGCCTGTCCTACCGGTGCAATCACGGCCCCACATCGCCTGGATGCGCGCCGCTGCATTTCTTACCTGACAATTGAACTCAAAGGTTCCATCCCGCTGGAGCTTCGATCACTTATCGGAGACAGAATTTTCGGTTGCGACGATTGTCTTGATGCCTGCCCATGGAATCGTTTTGCCCAGGTATCGCGCGAAACGGCGTTCTTCGCGCATCCCTCAACAGTGGGCATACCGCTGCGCGATTATCTCAGTTTGAGCGATGATAACTTTCGCGTGCTTTTTAGGAATTCGCCGATCAAACGGATCAAACGGCGCGGTTTTTTGCGGAACGTCTGTGTCGCATTAGGCAATGTTGGGGAGCCATCCGATTTACCCGCGCTTGAGCGCGCGGCAGGCGATCTCGAGCCGTTAATCGCGGAGCATGCGAAATGGGCGATCCAGCAGATTCGGTCTCGACACGGAACCAGTGGGCCTCATTGGGAGACGAGACCGGCCTCGTCCAGGGACACCGCAATTAATTGAATCCAAAGTCGTTCCTCGGCGCATCGTAGAATTGTTATGAACGGGATTTCGTTTGCAAGAGTCAAACAACCGACTAATTCTGACGTCTTCACCCCGAGAACCCCTCCTCCGATGCATCAAACCGTGAGCACACCTGCGCCCGCGCCTTTGACGGTGAAACAGCGTCGTGCCCGGCGTAAAAAGCAAATCATTTACGGATTGATCGCCCTGGTCGTGCTCTGGATCGTCGGTTCGATTATCTGGGGCAAACGGGAGAAGCCGATTCCCGTCACAACGGAGACGGCGATTCGCAAGACCATCATGCAAACGGTTTCGGCAACCGGGAAAATACAACCTGAGATTGAAGTCAAGATTTCGCCCGAGGTTGCCGGCGAAATCACTGAATTGCCCGTCGAGGACGGGATGCGAGTCAAAAAAGGCGACTTGCTGGTGAAAATTAAACCTGACTCCTACAAGGCGCTTCTCGAACAACAGGAGGCGGCGATCAGCGCGGCGA
>JAALOD010000125.1 GCA_013372845.1 Candidatus Udaeobacter sp. | reverse complement strand
CACCTGTACGGTAGAACGGGCTGGAGGATCCTGGTTGAAATACGAACCATAAATTTCGTTAACAGTCTGGAAATCGCCAAGGTTTGTAAGGAAAATCGTTGTCTTAACCACATGATCGAAAGTCAGGCCCTCAGCCTTCAAAATGGCTGCGATGTTGTCGAGTACGCGCCTGGTCTGCGCCGCAATATCGCCGGGAACGATCTGGCCCGATTTTGGGTCAAGCGGAATTTGACCGCTGCAAAATAGAAAGCTTCCGCTGCGGATCGCTTGCGAGTAGGGACCAATCGCCCCTGGAGCTTCGCTTGTGGAAATGATTTTCTTCATGCGTGCGAGCTTAAACGCCGATGCGCGTCGCGCAATCACGGTGATGCCGCACCTTGCTGTCTTTGCCGATCGACCTTCTGGCGAAAATCCTTCTCGCTTTCGCTCAGATAACGATTGTAGCCGTCCGGATCGACAAAAGCACTTGTGTCACCACTCATGAAACGTTCGTGTTTATCAGCGAAATGAAAGAACGATCCATGAGACCCGAGAAAAATGTCGCACGGCAGATTTCTTAAGACGGCGAACGATTTTACAAAATCGGCCGCGATGCCGGGATAGCTTTCTAGTCCAACGAATTTATAGTCGAGCGAGCTTTGGCTGCCGACGAAAACAACGTCGTACATTCTGCCGCCTTCTCGGACTTTAGTCGTCCAGGTTGTGTTTCCTCTGGTGTGTCCCGGAGTCAAATGCGCGGTCATCACTTGATCAGCGAGTTGAAGCGATTCGCCATCAAGTATGATTTTGTCTGGTTCAATCGGCGGAAAAAGCAGGGTGTCGCCGAATCGAAAGTCGCCATGCCCGCCCTTGCGCAGCAGGCCGGCGTCGCCTTCGCTCGCAACAAATCTTGCCCCGGTTACCTTCTTGAGCTCAGCCAGGCCGCCGGCGTGATCGTAGTGCGCGTGGCTGTTGAGCAAATATTTCACGTCGCTCAATTTGAAACCAAGCTGCACGATGTTGTGCTCAATTTGCGGGGCGGTTTCGACAAATCCGCCATCCAGGAGGAAGTGGCCCTGGGGCGTCGTGATTAAATATGACGTGATTTCGATTGCGCCGACATAATAAAGATTTCCGGCGATCCGGAAGGGTGGTATCGGTTTGTTCCATTCCCGGCTAGTCGCATCAGCTTGACCATTCGCGGCCCCCGTAGCAACCAGAACCAAGGCAACCATGATGTCGATCTTCCTCACGGCCGAGCTTAACGACCGGGGCTGGGAATGACAAATGGCCGAATCTCGTCGATATTGGAGGTGAAATGGTTGGTTGGATTTTAAAGAAGATTCTCGGGTCGAAAAATCAACGCGAGCTGAGACGGCTGTCGCCGATTGTACGTCGGATCAACGAGGTGGATGAGCAATTCAAGAGCTTGTCCGACGACGAGTTGCGCGCCAAGACCGCGGCTTGGAAGGAAGAGCTTTCCAAAATTCCGGAGCTGGAAAATCAATGGAAAAAGCTGGATGAAATTTTGCCGGAAGCGTTCGCCGTCGTGAAAAACGCAGCGCGCCGGCTGAAGGAGCGACAACATGCTTTTACAGTGTGCGATCAGCCGATGGTCTGGGACATGGTGCACTTCGACGTGCAATTGCTCGGCGGAGTCGTTTTGCACCGAGGCCGGATCGCAGAAATGGCCACCGGTGAAGGTAAAACGCTGGTTGCAACTTTGCCGCTGTATCTAAACGCGCTGACTGGCCGAGGCGCGCACCTGGTAACAGTAAACGATTACCTGGCGCGACGCGACGCGGAATGGATGGGGCAACTTTACAGCTTCCTCGGGTTAACAGTTGGCTGCATTGAACACGATCAGGAGCCGGATGTTCGCCGCGAACAATACGCGATGGACATCACCTACGGAACGAACAGCGAGTTCGGTTTCGATTACCTGCGCGACAACGGCATGGCCACCACGCGCGAGCAACAGGTCCAGCGCGGCTATCACTTTGCCATTGTTGATGAAGTCGATTCCATCCTGATCGACGAAGCACGCACGCCTCTCATCATTAGCGGTCCGGCTACCATTTCCACACATCAATACGACAAATGGAAACCGCTAATTGAGCAGTTGGTGCGGAAGCAAAACATGCTTTGCAACCGCGTCGCGAGCGAAGCGATCGAGAAATTTGAGCAGGGCGAGGTCGAGACGGGCGGTCTGCTCATGTTCAAAGTGAAACTCGGTCAGCCGCGCAATAAACAGCTTTTGCGCATGATGGAAGACCCGGACAAGCGCCGCGCCATCGATAAAGCCGAGCTTTCCTTTTACCAGGATACACGCAAGGAAGAACTGTTTGCGCTCAAGGAAGAATTGTTCTTCACCATCGACGAGAAATCGAACGAAGCCGATCTTTCAGAGCAAGGCCGTAGCTTTCTCAATCCCGATGATCCAAACGCGTTCGTGTTGCCGGATTTGATCAGTGAATTCACCGAGATCGATCTCGACCAGACACTGACGCCGGAGGAGAAGGACAAGCGAAAAGCAGATCGCCAGCAACATTGCGACGCGCAAGCAGAACGCATCCACAACATCTCACAGCTACTGCGCGCCTATTGCTTGTTCGAGAAAGATGTCCAGTACGTGATCGAAGATAACAAGGTGGTTATTGTTGATGAGTTCACCGGTCGCAAAATGCCGGGACGACGCTGGAGCGATGGATTGCATCAGGCCGTCGAAGCGAAAGAAGGTGTGCAGATCGATCGCGAGACTCAGACGTTGGCGACAATCACGATTCAAAATTATTTCCGGCTTTATCAAAAATTGGCGGGAATGACAGGCACCGCCGAGACCGAAGCCGCCGAGTTTCATGATATCTACAAACTCGACGTGAACATGATTCCAACCAATCGGCCGGTGCGGCGCACGGATAACAACGATCGCATCTACAAAACGCGTCGGGAAAAATACAACGCAGTCATCAAGGAGATCAAGGAGGCTCATGCGAAAACTCAGCCGGTGCTGGTCGGCAGTGTGAGCGTGGAAGCCTCTGAGTTGCTCAGCAGAATGCTGAAGCGCGAGAAGATTCCGCACAACGTGTTGAACGCGAAATTTCATATGCAGGAAGCCGAGATCGTGGCGCGAGCCGGTCACCGGGCACGGTCACGATTTCCACGAACATGGCTGGACGCGGCACGATATTAAGCTCGGTCCTGGCGTAATAGAGCGGGCGGGTTGATGGTGGTTGGGACTGAGCGTCACGAAGCACGCCGAATCGATCGACAGCTACGCGGGCGTTGCGCGCGCAGGGCGACCCGGGCGCGTCGCGGTTCTACGTCAGTTTCGAAGACGACCTGATGCGCACTTCGGTGCGGCCGACGAATGACAAATCATGGAACGCTTCGGCCTCGAGGAAGGCCAGGAGCTCGAGCATCGATGGCTCAATAAATCGGTCGAGACCGCGCAAAACGCGCGGAACAGCGCAACTATCTCATCCGAAACGCACGCTCGATTTCGACGACGTGATGAACATGCAGCGCGAGGTCGTTTACACCTATCGCAACGAAGTCATCGATTCCGAGAGCCGCGCAAACTCATCTTCGAAGTGATCGATGAAGCGGTGCCGGCGAAGGTGAAGGAATATCTCGATGTCGATGAACCGAATTACACGGGCCTCACCATTGGGTGAACACGACTTTCCCGCTCGGGTTGACGAAGGAAAAGCGCAGTTCGATACGCGCACAGTTGATGAAAACGCACAGTTTTTGGTCGAGAAGATCAAGGACGCATACGGCGGAAATCGAGTCACGAAGAGCCGACCGCCGTTAAAAGTTTGGAGCGCTACATCATTCTGAACGCGATCGATCGCTCTGGCAGGAGCATCTCTATGCCATGGACGCATTGCGCGAGGGCGTCTATCTGCGGGTTACGCGCAGAAGGATCCGCTCATCGAGTAAGACCGAGCTTACGACATGTTTGTCGAGTTGATGGCAAACATTAAGAACGAAGTGCTGAACAATCTGTTCCGCAGCACTTCAAACTTGCAGGCGTTCGAGAATTTCCTGGCGACGTTGCCGCAATTCTTGATGCGCGAACATGCCCGACCGCGCCAACTGCAGGCGGCCCGTCGCGGGCGAGCCTCAACCAGTCGGCGCGATGGCCGGAGTTGCCGGAGATGGCGACGGAGCAGGCGAAGTTTCAATCGATCTGCCCGTTCGTCGTTCAGTGCCAAAAGTCGGCCGCAACGAACCGTGCCCCTGCGGCAGTGGAAAAAATATAAAAACTGCTGCGGCGCGTGCGAAATGGAAAGCGGCGGAGCACCTATTTCACACTTGGTTCATGTGGACGGGAATGCCGCGAGTGGTAGCTGGCGCGAAGTCGGAGACGAACAAGTTCAATCTCTAACTCCTTCGGGAATATCGATCCCGCTGCGGCGGAGACTCCGCTCGACATGACAAGTCAGGACGCTCGGGCAATTCGTAAGTAGTGATCTCCAGCTGGTGGCCGTCGGGATCGCGGAAATAGATGGAGTGCGAAATTTCGTGATCCTGGAATTCGAAGGCGATTCCGCGCTTTTCCAGTTCGCGTTGTGCGGCGACGAAATTTTCAAGGTTAGCGCGAAAAGCGAGATGAAGCATCCGAAGTTCGCGGTGACTTGACGATGTCGATTTTGTATTCGGGTTGGCGGGAAACAACGCAACCCCGGTGTTTCCTTTGCCGATAAAAGCCGGCACGCCGTTCCACATGCCTTCGTGAAGTCGTTCGAAGCCGAGAACTTCGACATACCATTTCACTGATCGCTCGATGTCCCGCACGCCGAGAGCTACATGATCAATTCCTTCAAGTTGCATGAGAAGTTTCCGGCAGAACTTACAAAATTGCTCCGATCAATGAAACAAGGGAATTACTGCGTGGGATATCGGGAGGTGGAACGCGTTGTCCTCAACGCGTTGGCAGCCGACGCGGCTCTTCAGTTTGATTTCTGTACCCGATCGCAGCGTGTAATGGGAGACTGCGC
Source organism: Candidatus Udaeobacter sp. (assembly GCA_013372845.1). Lineage (GTDB taxonomy): Bacteria > Verrucomicrobiota > Verrucomicrobiia > Chthoniobacterales > UBA10450 > Udaeobacter. The sequence continues at coordinate 4,611 of JAALOD010000125.1, read as the reverse complement.
CTTCGGCGATTATTTTCTCGCATCGCCTCGCCACGGCGAGTCGATCCACCTTGGTAGCTACAGCCGCGCTTCAATTGCGTTCACGCGACTCAATGGGGGATAATCTAAACGGTCGTCCAGCTTCTGGGTTCGCAATGCGTCGAGAAATGCCGCGTAGTCTTTGAATTGGTGTCCAACCGCGTGCCAGGCCACCTTTGGTTTCGCGTCATTCTTTGTGAGTTTCGCAACCAAAGCGTGAAACGAGTTGATCGATTCCGCCGCGCTCGTAATGCACGACGTAATAATCGCTTCCTACGGCTGCCCAAATCAGGCGTTTCCATGGGAGCGTCGGGTCCGTGATGGCATCAGTCGCGTTCCAATTCTGGCCCGGGTCTGCGAGTTTGCCTTTGTCGTCGACACAAAGAGCAACAACTGTGGATGGCAAATCCTTGGTGGAATGAACTTCGTGGAATCGCGACGAGTCCTGCAATATCTCCCGATCCTCCGCCGAAAGCTTCGTTACTTCCGCGTAGCACAAGTTCGGAATCGCGATGGCGAAAACTAGATAAAGCGATCTGTTTATGGCTATCCCGAGCTGTTTGGCCTGAAATATAGATCGTCGTTCCACCACTGCAGCGACGATCAGAGAAAAACTGTGTTCCAAGCTTGGAAAGAGCGAGTTCGGGTTGATGTGTTTCTTTGGCATAGGATTCAAAAGATATCCGCGAGTACCAGCAGCGGCCTAACGAGACGGAACTCAGCTACCGCTGGCGGAAGCGCGTTTTCGCAACACGGAGAAAGCTCTCATGAGAGTAAAGCTAGTCATCGCACTGGCAAGCGGTTGGCTGGAGCGAATGGTTAGGCGGCATGCCCGACCCCTCAAGCGAATAACGCTGAGAGTTCTCTTACCAGAGCTCATCTCTGGACGCCACTAGTGGGTACCCTGATCTCGACCACATCGCCATCCTGCAAGCCGAAATGATCTCTCAGATTGACGTCAGAGACGACCTCGACGACCCAAGGATCTCGTCGATCCCTTGCCGCAGTCGTCGGCGTCCACAAGAACGCCCCTCGATGATCGAGACTCACTAGTTCGCAGGGAAGCAGGAGTATGTCCCGCTCGCCCCCGTACTCTTCTCGGCCGAACCAAATTCTGTGAGCTTCGTAGCGCGCGTCAAACCAATCAAAGACGTGATCGAGTGCGATGTTCAGCGAGCCGGGGAACACAGAGATCCCTAGCTTCTCGCTGTAGGCGGCATTGAAGAGCTTCAACCAGCGAGAGGCGTCGCCTAGACCAGTCTGAACCTTGCCCGTGAGAAGTTCACTCATGCCCTAACGCTCAGCGCTTCAGCCGCGAAGGCTCGAACGTCCATCCTGTAACTTCCTGATTCGGGCGCGCCTTCGTCGGCTGCAAGCGCTTGTTAGGCCGCCGCCTCGCACGCGCTCGTCGCTGGCGCGCGCAGCGAGTGCACTAATCGTGATGTAGTATCCGTCGGGATCGCGGAGTGAAAACTCCCGTGTTTGAGTGTTCGGGTTCACGTGCAGCTCCTCTTCGAACCGGCTGACGAGAGCGCGGGCTCTCTTCAGTGCCAGGTCGAAATCGTCGACGCGGAAGAACAAGAGGAGGCCGTTGCCAGGCGACGTCTCGTCGGGGCTCAGCAAGGAAGGATGCTGATGCGCGCCCCACTGGTGAAGGCAGAGCAAGACGGTTCCATCTGCATCCAGGATCTGACCAAAGTCGACGTGGCCCGGAGCCGTCTCGGGCTGGCCGAAGAGCGACTGGTACCATTTGAAGCTAATGGCAACGTCCCTGACGCCGATGATCGTCCATGTGCGTTTCATCGCATTCTCGCTGTCGGCCTAACGAGAAGTAGGTGAATGTTCGTAAAAGATCACGAACATTTCGTTGTCTAATTCAGTGCTTCCAAGCAGCGGCATGGGCGCGGACCGGGTAACCGAAGCCCTTGAGCGTAACTTCGCCCAGGTCTTCGAACAGGAGTCCTTTGCCGAGGCATAACTCGGCGATCGCGTTTGATACCAGGATTTGTTCCGGTTGCGCGTGAGCGCATAGGCGGGAGGCCAGTTGAACTGTTGATCCAAAGAGATCGTTATGTTGCTCGACGGGTTCGCCTGCTGCAGCGCCAACTCGGACCTTGAGCGCGCGTTCTGGGCTTGCTTGCCCGTGCTTGTCTAATTCGCGTTGAATCTGAATTGCGCATCGAACGGCCCCTGCTGGCGAGATGAAGCAAGCCATAATGCCGTCGCCGGTGTGCTTGATCTCGCGCCCGCCGAGAGCGGACAAGGCATCCCGCACAATCGTGTCGTGCACACCGAGCAAAGCCAGCGCCGCCTCGTCACCGAGCGATTGAGTCAACGTCGTTGAATTGACAACGTCCGTGAACAAAACAGTTCGGATCCCCGCATCCCGCGCGTCGGCTCCGCCACCGGGCAGAATCACGGCTCCCGCCGCATTTGTCTCGACGCCACCTAGAAATCCTTCCGCGAGCTCTGGTTGTATTTCAATAATTTTCTCAGCCATCATTCCATGAGCTTCGCGGTGCACGCACTCTGCTGCCTCCGCGTTTGGCGCATGAACGAGGCAAAAAACCTTCTTCCCACTGTCGTTCACCCAGTATTTGGTATACTCGACGCCATATTTCCGCTGCGTCTCCATATCCTTCGCATGGGCCTTTGCGACGTCTTCCGGAGTCGTTCCCTCCGGGAGATTATGAATGTCCATGTATAACGGCATAGCGGAAGATTTTAGCGCGATATTCCACGATGCAAAACGCTGATCAGGGCCGGTTGGCTTAGCGTTTGGTAAACGACGCAGTAGCGCTCTACCAGACGAATTAGCGTGGCCACCTGTTCATCGGTGGCATCGGTATCAAGATCGAAATTTAGGCGGATTTCTTTGAAGCCAACTGGTACGTCTTTGGAAACGCCGAGCGTGCCACGAAAATCAAGATCGCCTTCCGCTGTAACGGTGGCGCCGCGCAAAGGAATGTTCAGAGCGGTAGCAACCGCGCTTAAAGTTACGCCTGCACAACCTACCAGAGCTTCGAGCAGCATGTCCGCCGAACATGCGCTCTGGCCATCGCCGCCTGTTGCCGGGTGAAGCCCGGCTTCAACGCGCGCCTTTCCGGTTTCGATTTTACAGGTCATGTTTTCGCCGATTCGTCCCTCGGCACTAAGCGTGACCAATGCCGTCTCAGGACGCTCGCGGTACTGCGCCTTTAGCGGTGCCTGCAATGATCTTAAGTCGTCAGCAGTCATTGCCAGTCGCTTTCCGTTGTAGAGGCGTTTGTGTCAAACGCTTGCTTGTGGATTCGGCGCTCGCGTCGGCGAGCGCCGCTACAACTAGCTCGGTTTAATATTTTGATTCACGCGGAAGAAATTATCGGGATCGTATTTCTTTTTGATCGCGGCCAGCCGTTCGTAATTCCCGCCGTAGGTTTTCTTCACGCGTTCCTCCCCTTCGTCGCCCATTAAAAAGTTCACGTATGCTCCGCCGGCGGAATAAGGATGGACCGCATCGTAATAACTTTTCGTCCATGAGACGATTTTATCCTTGTTCGCCGGATCAGGATCAACGCCGACGATCACCTGTGCCCACTTGGCGTCCCGATAATCCCAAGCAGTGTCGTTCTTGGCGACGCGCGACGCGGCCCCGTCAACCGGATACATATGCATGGTGGAATGCATCGTTGGAAGCTTTTCACCGAAGCGAATGTTTTGCTCAATGGCGTCGTCGCTTAACTCATTCACAAAATTGGCGCGCCAGTACCACTGCAACCCTGGAGGATAAAGCGCGTCGAACATGCTTTGCAGAGCTGGCTGCGGCAGGGGACCTACAAAATCCAAGGCAGGTTTCTTGAACGCGCGAATCGGTTTGAATGTCTCCTCCGCTTTCTCCTGGGACCCCGCGTATGCCCAGACAATGCCGCACATTTTTTTCATGTGCAGATGTTCCGGGAAAGGCGGCGCAGGCGGCACAGTGAGAAAAGCAAAGAAGCCATTCAAATCATCAGGAGCGCCGGGAATAAAGTCGCGATACCATTTCATTACGTCGGCCGCTTCGCCTAATTCATACAGCATTGGGCCCCCGTAGATCATATCGATCGGGTGCAGTTTGAATGTAAACGACGTGACCACGCCGAAATTTCCGCCACCGCCGCGGAGCGCCCAGAACAGGTCCGAATTCTCATCAGCGCTAGCCTTAACAAAATTACCATTGGCCAGTACGACATCGGCTGAAAGGAGGTTATCGATACTCAATCCGCATTTGCGGGTGAGATGTCCAACTCCTCCGCCCAGGGTCAATCCTCCGACGCCAGTGGTAGAAACGATTCCGCTCGGCGTCGCCATTCCGAATACATGCGTTGCGTGATCGACATCGCCCCATGTACAACCGCCTCCAACAGTCACAGTGGGGGCGGCGGGATCGACCCGCGTATATTTTACCGGGCTGAGGTCGATGACCAAACCGTCATCGCAAATTCCCAAGCCTCCCGCGTTGTGACCGCCACTTCGGATGGAGAGGAGCAGACCATTCTCTCTCGCAAAATTCACCGAATTAATGACGTCCGCCACGTCCGCACAACGGGCAATCAGCCGCGGCTTTTTGTGGAT
>JAALOD010000124.1 GCA_013372845.1 Candidatus Udaeobacter sp. | reverse complement strand
GCTTAAGGATAGGGACGCAGAGCCCGTTTGGAACTTCGAGCAAATGATCGATCAAGCGCAACGCCTGGTCATTTTCGCCAGTGCAAGCATAAATCTCCGCAAGTGCGGCGCTGATCGGTGGTCCGCCATAGGCGTCTTCCGATTCGGGCAACAATTCCACAGCACGTTTGCCTTCGGCGATGGCAGCGTCTTTTTGACCGAGGGCGGCGAGAACTTGACCAAGAATCGCGTGCCGGGAGGCGTCATCGGGACCTTCACGAACCAGACGTTCTGCCACTATGCGAGCCTGCTCGAACGCTTTTTGCGCTTTGGATTTGTCTCCCAACGCCTCATAGAGTGAGCCTTCCAGGAAACTCTTTGGGATCGAACCATCGATGGTATTCAGGGCGTCTCCCTGAAATTTCTGCAACGCTTGCAGAGCGTCAGAAAACTTGCGCTGCAAAGTCAACACCCATACTTGAGTGGCGGTGACGGCTCCATCCAAGTCTACCGCCGGGGGAACAAGAGCGAGCTGACTTTCGGCAACAGCGGTGTCGCCCCGCGCGAAAATTGCGACGACCCCTTTGAAAGCGTGCGCGCTAAAAGATTGCGGTGCGGCTACGATCGCCCGGTCAAAAATTTTGTCCGCGGCATCGTAATCGCGCAGGGCCAGATAACTTCCTCCAAGATTGGACAGGATTGGTGCGTTCTTTGGATCGAGCTCAGCGGCATGTTCAAGGTTCGCAATCGATTCTTTCCATTTGCCCTGACGGCGCTGAATGGCCCCGATGGCGAGGTAGGCATCGGCTTGATTAGGAAGTCCATGTTTCGCGATTTCAAAATGTTTGAGCGCAGTCGCGTAATCGCGATCGCCATAATAATACGAAAAGCCCAGAGCAAGCTGGCCCTCCGGAAGATCAGGATCCAATTGCAAAGCTTTTTCGGCCGTGACGCGGGCTTTTTCCCGGCGCGCCGGTGTTGGATCGAAGCTGTGATACGCCCAGCTGTGGACTTGCGAGAGCTCGGCAAATGCTGCGGCAAAATTTGGATCAAGCTTGATCGCTTGTTCGTAAAGGCGTTGCGCATTCAAGGCGGTGTCGCTGAAATGGTCGGGCGCGTTCGTAATATCGTGCGCTTGCACGAACAGGAGGTAGGCGTCTGAATTTTCTGACGGGCGACGATCGAGGCGCGCCTTCTCGTTAGGCGAAAGTTTTGCTTGCAACGTCGCGGTGATCTTCTTCGCCAAATCGCTTTGGATGGCGAATACGTCCGTCAAATCGCGATCGTAATCTTCCGCCCAAATGTGCTCGTCATTATCGGCGTTGATCAATTGCACGTTGACCCGGACGCGATTGCCGATTCGCCGTACGCTGCCTTCGAGTAGCGTAGCGACGCCGAGCGCCTTGCCAATCTCGCGCGCGTTGCGCGCGCCATTGCCCCGATACGAAGTCACGGACGTCCGCGAGATCACTTTCAAGTCTCCGATCTTCGACAGGTTCGTCAGGATGTCGTCCTGCATGCCGTCGGCGAAATAAGCGTTATCTTTTTCGTCGCTCAGGCTTTGGAAAGGCAGGACGGCGATCGACTTGTCGATCTTGCGCGTGGAAGCGCGGGGCAAAAGGAACAATCCCGCGGCGAGAGAGATAATCGTGCCGCCTGCGATCAGCAGCGCAAGGTTGCGTCGGCGATGAGTACCGGGAATTTTTGGGGTCGCCTGGATCCCTTGTGGCGTAACGTCATAGGCCCACGCGAGGATCAGCGCGATCGGAAACCCGACCAACAAGAGCACAACGACAAAACGCAGCGTCCAGTTTGGCAATTCCCATGCCGGAAAAACCGCCGATCCAATCTGAATGACGAATCCGGCCGCAATGATGTAAGCGGCTGCAACTCGATATACTTTTCGTCGCCGCACTTCCTCGAAGAAGCCGCTCATGGGTAGCAAAGTTTGAGGTCAGGAGTTCAACTCAAGCATCGTCCAAAACAGGGACTCGTCTAGCCAGGTTGGCATCACGCAGTATCGTCGCGACTTGCTTAATTGTATTCCAATTGCGGCTGGTGACCGGCAAAGCGAGAGGAAGAGGAGGCAGCGCGCGAGTAACAAATCAGAACTTGAACGAGAAAACGGGTCAGTCCTCACTTTTGACACAGAATTTGGCGTTGTCGAAGTATGAACCAAGTTGCATGGAGGAACTGTTACACGCTTGAGGCGGTTGACTTCATCCGATGGGACAGGGAAGGGCCGCAAAGAGATGCGCCGCTGTGCAGCGAACGTCCAACGCTCAAGGTCCAACGCCCAACGCCGAATCGAGTAAACGACTACGAACCGCTGAACACGATGCGAGGCAGCGTCGGGTGGACGGAAATAGCCGTGAGGGTAGCGGTGCGGAACTGGGCAAGCAACGCATCAAACTCTGAATGGAGCGAATCTGTTAACCGAAAGCATCCGACTGCGGATCCCAAAAGTCGCCCTCTGAGCCGAGCCCGCGTTGCGTGGCGCAAAAGCGTCACGAGAAAGTAACAGAACTGTTATTATCCGAGAGGCGGAGACGTCTCCCGGGGAAATGCCGGCGACTGTCGTTCCTGTAGCATAAAATGGAGCGAATGGGATGAGTGACATAGAACACGCGCGCTTGGGAAATCGCGCGGGTAGACGGCAAAGCAGCTAGGTAGCTGGCCTGAGCACGAGGGCAGTACGAGCGATCAACGTATAGTGGCGAGGGCAGCGAGCGAGTTTCAATGGAAAACGCCGCGACGCAGTCGGAGCCCGGCACTACCAATTCGCAAACCTGACAGAATTAACTAGTCCGCCCCAAGTGCTAGCTTCGTAAGTTCAGCGAGCCACGCCGGCGGATGGGCCGCGGACTTGGTTAATCAGTCCGGTGAGGCCAATTGCGACAGAGATCAACCCTAAGACGCGGATGACCGTGCCGCCAAGATAGCCGGGCTCGCCGGGACCGCAGGCGATACAAATGACGCCGCCAGGTGTGATCATAAGGCCTCCGATGATGATGAGCCAGGCCCAGGCGAGGTAGTAAATCCACCACCAGCGAGTGCGACGGATGGAGATGATTTGCTGCAAATTGGGCATCACGCCGATGCGGTCGGTGGAAGGATTTGCACTCGGCGTGTTGAGGTTGGGGTTGCTCAGCACCGAGCGCATGCCGGATGGCGAATAGCGCTGGCCGTGCTTAATGAGCCAGGACTGCATGATGAGCGCAGAGCCAGCAATGATAGGAGAAGCTCCCGAAGTTCCGCCAAATGATGTGGTGTACGTGTTTGTGGCGTTGCCCGTCCACCCGTCGCCAGTGGTGTCGATGCTGTCGCCCCAGCCGTAACAGTCGATGCGGCTGCCGTAATTGGAAAAGCTGGAGCGCGAATGCGGCGTGGAGGAACTGGCAGCGCCGACCATGATGGCGCCGGAATCTCGGAAGTCGTTGCTGTTGCGGTCGAGGATTAGCTTGCCGTTGGAATCCTTGTAAGTGTCGAGGTCGTTTGAGCCATTACCTCCGGCTTCGACGACGATGATGCCGTTGGAAGTAGCATATTCGATGGCGTCGAAGGTGGCCTGCTCGACTTCCACAGGAAGGTAGCCCGACATTGTGGACGAGGTGGTCTGGGCTTCGAGCAGGAGCACATCGCCGCTTTTCATGACGGCGGCGGCGCTGAGGATTGCTTCGGCGGTGTTGTAGGTGCTGCCGTTGCGCCATTGCGAAACAACGCGGGCCGAGGCGAACGGGGCGATGCCGACTCCGCCGATGGTGTTGTCGACCATAACGACTTCACCGAGGACGGCGGTGCCATGTCCGGTGTAGTCGTTGTTGACGCCGGAGATGATGTTAATGCCTGCGGCGACCAGGTCTTCATGGTTGAGCGTCCAGCCTCGCTCCATGTCGACAAAGCCGACGCCGCTGCCGTCGGCTTGCGCCCAAGCCCAGCGCACGTCGATGCCGGTGGGTGCGGCGTCTTCGTAATGCTGATTGGTGTTGCGCGGATCGTCGGAGGGATTGACAGGCGGCGGAGTGGGGCCGGCTTCGACATAGGCAGTATCAACGCTAGGCCACGACGCGACCGTGCGGGCGACCGCTTCAGGATCCACTCCAGCAGGACATTCGATGGCGAAGTATTGAGTGAAACTGGGCGGAACGGCTGCACGTTGCGACGCCGCCGGTTGCGATAACGAGCGCAGGGTATGCTCGGGCAGCGTGGAGAAGTAAGGCACGAGTGCGATGCCAGGATGAGCCGCGGTGAGCTCGGTCCACTCGCGCGGGGCCGTGTTGGCGAGTTGCGTTTGGGCGTCGGTCGTGTAGGGGAGGCGAACGTCGGGACGGAATTTCACAACGACGCGCCGTTTGTAGTCCTCGGGCAATTCCTGAGGGGTTGGGGTCTGGCCGTCAATCATCGCCATAGGAACCTCGGATAGCAGGATAAATGGAATGTGTGGCCGCGGTCAAGCTGCGGCCGATCTCTAGAAATGGGTTCTATTAACTGCTGGTAGAAGGTCTGGCGACTCGATGGCAGCGCGGGACGCTGGTTATGCAGCCGGCGGACAGTTCGCTTCAGTCGAAAGAAGTTCCGCTCGAGACATTCTTCCACAAGATTGTCATGATTCGGAATTAATCTGCGAGTTCTCGAGCAAAAAGGTGAACGCGAGCGACAAACTGAGCGAAGCGGACACGTTCGACCTGCAACAGTATATCACGCGCTGTTACGGATCGCTCACCACGTTCAACATCTTGTTCAAAAACAACAACCGTCCGCCGCGCAGATCATATCGGCGGCATCGTTAGCGCTGGATTGGGAGATCGGACGGCATCAGACCTGTCGCCGCGCGAGAGGGCCGAGGCGCCGCAGCGCATGCTCCATGCGGTTCTTAATCGGATGCGAGGCCGAACAGTGTGCCGAGGCGGGCGCAGAGCCTGGGGTCAGAGCTTACGATTGATGATTGTGGAAAGTACGCTCTGATCCTTTCGGACTTTCTGATTCCTCAGCCGAGAAGCGCGAAGATTTCGGTTGGAATTTGTTTTCCCTTCACCGCCACTTCGCCGAGCCGGCGGGTGCGATACTTCTCTTTCGCTTTCGCCAGCGTGGCGCCGCTAACAATGACCCGCGCGTCATATTCCGGTGTCTTCGTCAACTCTTCGAGGCGCGAGGCGAGGTTTACTCCATCGCCGATGACGGTGTAGTTGAGCCGCTTTTCCGAGCCCATGTTGCCGGCAACTACAACACCAGTGTTAATTCCAATGCCCACACCGACCGTGGGCAAGCCGCGCCGGTGCCATTGCTGGTTCAGCTCATCGAGCGCCGTGGTCATCTCTAATCCAGCGCGCAGCGCGCGGTCGGCATCGTCCGCGGACGCGACCGGCGCGCCAAATAATGCCATGAGCGCGTCGCCGACATACTTGTCCACCACACCGCCGTGCTTTTCCACAATGCCGGACATCCGAGTAAAGTAGTGGTTGAGAATCGCGAGCATCTCTTCGGGACCGAGGGCTTCGCTCATTCTGGTAAAGTTCCGCAGGTCCGAAAAGAGCACTGTCACTTCCCGCTGCTCACCGCCGAGCGTGACCTTCTTCCGAAGTAACTCCGACGCGATCGCCGGGGAGACGACCTTGCCTAACAAGTCGCGAACACGGTCGCGTTCTGCCAGGCCAGCGCTCATTTGATTGAAGGAGGCGGCAAGCGATCCGATTTCATCCTCCTGCTTAAGCTCCACCCGGTGGTTGTAATTTCCGGCCGCAATCTCACGCGCGCCGCTGGCCAGCTCCAATACCGGTCGGGACACGCCGCGCGCGATCCACAAGCCAAGTATGGTGGATACGCCCAAGCCTAGCAGCGCCAGGATCAGGTAGATTCGTTCAAGTCGAAGATAGGGCGCGAGTTCCTCGTCGAGCGAACGTTGCAGCAGCGCGATGGGGCGTGCGCTCTCGGCCGGAAGCGGCACGACGTAACTAACGAAACTTTCCCGGGCGAGGCGCAGATCAATCACCTGCTTCGGCGGGAGTACGCGATTGCGCAGCATCTGAGTGATGGCGCGTCGGTTCGGCAGCGTCGTGCCAAACAAGTCGGCGCCATTGAGAAAAGTGATCTCGAGGTTGGTGTAGACTTTGATTTCACGCGCGAAATCGTCGTCGATGCGGAACATTGGACAAAGCCACGCAATGGGATCGGGCGCGAGCAACGGCGCGACCGCGATGGCGTACAGTTCGCGGCCGAGCACAACAAACGCGTAGGTGGCGTCGTTCGTCTCGGCCTTCTCGATCAGTTTTGGAAACGGAAACGGCACGCTGTGCAATTGTGGGCGGCGCGTGTCAAAAAGAAGTTCCTTGTCGAGAGATGCGATCAATACCGCATCGGCTCTGACCCGGCCGCGGAGACTCGCTAACGCAGATAGCGTAGTCTCACGGTCCTGATCGGCCCCGGCGAAGGTTTCCTGAAACGCGTGATCACGCGAAAGAATGGCGGCCGCGGTCGTGATCTGCTGGTTACGCTGTTCGATCAGCTTTTCGAAAATGCGGGCACCGCTGCGGAGGCTGGATTGAATCTGCGCCACGGCATGCTGTCGATTAGCCTGCCGGACGAGAAGGTAGATTGCGCATTGCAACAGCGTCAGGAGCGCAATCAGGAAAAACAGCAGCCGGCTTCGAAAACTGCGGAATCGAAGTTTCAGCGATAGCCTCCAGTGGTTAAGCCGGGCGCCCGCTTGGCACGCACGTCGTGCTTGAGCGGCAGAGTGAACAGCAAACTTTTTGTGCCGCCGCCGACATCAACCCGTTGGGCGAGCGCTTCCGGCTGGCCTTTCAACGCCGGATGCCACACCTGAACGGTGTATTGCCCGGCCGGCAGATCTTTCAACACGGCGCGTCCGTCTTGTCTCGTCACTTGAAAATGCGGCGTCGGCAACACGGCGACGTAAGCAATCATCCAATCGTGAATGTTACAGCCCAGAGTGATGAAGCCGACCTTATCGAACACCACCAGTTCGGCGGGAACGCCGCTGTAAAGCGGCAGCTCGAATTTTTTCGCTGGCGAAAACGAGTAAACGTGATGTCGAATGTTATCGCTGTTCGGGAAACTGACCGCGGTGCCCACTTGTACTGCCGTCACGTAAGGAACGAATTGCTTGTCGCGTTGGTCGACGACGGCCTGCTTTTTCGGCGCTGCGCTCGCAGCGCCGGCGGCAGCAGCATAGGCAACGGCATCGGAACCTGGCCGGCCTTTGTCGTCCTTGACGATGACCTCCAGCGATCCGGCCATGAGATCGCCGACGAAAACCAAAACAGTAAGCAGCACGAATCCGCGCGACGGCCTCATCTCAATACGCCACGGCGATGTTCGCTTCCACCAAGTGGTTCTCGTATTGCAACGGATCGTGCGTGGTGATGGCATACTCGTAGCCGAGCTGAACCGACGCGTACTTCATCAGTTGATAGGCAACTGAAAAGGAAAGTGCATGCGTGCGTCCCAACAATTTGTAGGCGGTACGCAGCGGCTGGCCGAACTCGTCTTCGTCTTCGCGTTCGATCGAGAACCGGGCAATATCGGGCCGCGGCGGAACAGCGTATGAAATCACATCACCCTCGCGATAGGTGTAGCCAACGGTGACCTGCAGGGACGAGGTGACATCGAAGACCATGCGCGCATTGCCGCGATGAACCTGCCGATCGTAGAAATCGTCCGGCGCGACAAAACTTTCAAACGCATAACCGCCTTCCAGCGCGATCCGGTCGGAGAGCGCAATGCCGGCCTGAAAATTGAGCACGTTGTCATAACCGCTTTGTGCAGTGTCCTGGAACCGATCGTAGCCAAACCGGTCCTCCAGCAAAACCCAGGGCGCCTGGCGGCCCAAACCGAAGCGATAGCGTAAGCCAGCGGAAGCGCCCGGGCCGATGGTATTAAACGCACCAAAGCGATCCCACACTTCGCCGCGCAAATCCGCTCCGAGATTCAGTCGCAAATCACGGGTAAGCTGGAGACCATTGGCGGCACTTATATCGCTCCTCCATGCCCAGTCATCGCGCACATCGGCGGAGCGATCCGAATTCGAGAGATTACTGTCATAAACCACTCCCGTCTCCCCTTCGAACCGCCACTCTGCGCGCGCGAAACTCGAAAGCAAGATCAGGAGAACTATGCTTAGCGTCATTCTCGTTTCCATACGTCAATGAAGAGCTGAGCTACTCGGGCCCGCGAAACTTCGCGCAAATGCCGGACAAAGGCGAATGGTAGCACGCGAAAAAGCATCGGATGCAGATCATTCCCGGCCGATGCTTTCACGTGTCCTTGATGCTACGAATCATCGGGATCGTCAACCAAACTTCGCGGAGATTTCTAAGTGGAGCGCTGCGTTGCGCTACTTGTTCGTCGCGAGGGCCGTTCTCTTTCGCCCAACAGAATTCGCACGTGGTGAATTTCCGAATCCAAGCGCGCCCGCGTTGCATCTCACAATGCAGAAGCTCGCGCCTTATGGAAACACTTCTGCAGGATATCCGCTTTGGCTTTCGGCAACTTATGACAACCCGGCTTCGCCGCACTTGCCATCATTTCATGGCGCTCGGTATCGGGGCTAACACTTCGATCTTTAGTTTGGTCGATACGGCTTTGCTGCGGCCGCTCGCGCTGAAGGAGCCTTCGCAGTTGGTCGAGCTTTACGGCACCTGCACAACGGCGCGGATTGGTCGCTGCAGTCGTATCTGAATTACAAAGATACCGCGATCGTAACACCGTCTTCTCCGGTCTGTTTGTTTATCGCGTTGTCGTCAGCAGTCTCACATCAACAACGTCCAGCCAGCGCGTCTGGGGGTATCTTGTTTCCGGAAATTACTTCGATGTTCTCGGCGTGAAGCCGATGCTCGGGCGCGCATTTTTGCCCGAAGAAGATCAGACGCCTGATTCACATCCCGTTGCCGTGATTAGTTACAACTGCTGGCAACACCGCTTCGGCGGCGATCCGCAGATCGTGGGGAAGACGGTTGAGTTCAACAGCCGCCCGTTCGCTGTTATCGGCGTTGCGCCGAAAGGATTTATTGGCACCGAAGTCGCCTACGATCCGGAGATGTTCATTCCGGTAATGATGGCGAAGACGATCGAACCCGGGAGCACGTGGATCGACAAGCGCGACTCGAACAATCTCTTCACCGTCGGCCGGTTGAAGCCCGGAGTGTCGTTTGCCGAAGCGAAGGCTGCGCTCGAGACGCTGACCGCGAAACTCGCGCAGGATTATCCGCAGAACGTCGGCCGCGGCATCCGACTCGGCAAACCCGGCTTGTTCATTCCCGATATTGCGAATTCTGTCTTCGCTTTCACTGGAGTGCTCGCGGCCGTGGGTGCGCTCGTGATTTTGCTCGCGTGCGTGAACCTTGCCAGTCTGCTCCTCGCGCGCGCGACGGAACGGCGGCGGGAAATTGCCGTGCGGCTCGCGGTCGGCGCAAGTCGGCAAAGACTCGTCAGGCAACTGCTCACTGAGAGTCTTCTGATTTCACTCAGCGGTGGCGCGGCCGGCGTATTCCTCGCTGCCGCAATCAATAGCGCCGTGCGAGGCATTCGCTTGCCGAGCGACGTTACTTTGCTTTTCGATCTGCGCACGGACTGGCGCGTGCTCAGCTTCGCGCTGCTGCTCTCGATCGCGACGGGAATTCTGTTCAGCCTCATTCCAGCGCTGCAATCGTCGAA
>JAALOD010000123.1 GCA_013372845.1 Candidatus Udaeobacter sp. | reverse complement strand
GGCAACGCCAACACGGCCATCGGTGTAGGTGCGCTCTATAAGAACACAACGGGCACAGGCAACACCGCTACTGGTATGGCCGCTCTGGGTAGTAACACAACCGGTTTCGGCAACACGGCCATCGGGGCAAGGGCCCTCTTAAGTGCAACCGGAAACTATAATGTGGCACTAGGCGATTCAGCCGGTGAATCTCTCACCACGGGCGATAATAATATCGATATCGGCTACAGTGTCCTCGGTGTGAAAGGCGAGAGTAACACCATTCGGATCGGCAACACGGATATCAGGGCAACCTATATTAGTGGAATCAGTGGACAAACAGTCGTTGGAGGTGCTGCCGTCTTTGTGGATTCAAGTGGAAAGCTAGGCACGATGAGCGCTTCAACTCGATTCAGCGACGAGATTAAGCCGATGGACAAGGCAAGTGAAGCAATTCTTACTCTCAAGCCGGTAACCTTCCGCTACAAGCAGGAGATTGATCCCAGGAGCATCCGGCAGTTTGGGTTGATCGCAGAGGAAGTAGACAAAGTCAATCCCGATCTGGTGGGTCGCGACGAGAAGGGCAAAATCTATAGTGTTCGTTACGATGCGGTGAACGCGATGTTGCTCAACGAGTTTCTCAAAGAGCATGGCAAAGTCGAGAAACTGGAGACGACCGTTGCGCGCCAGCAAAAGCAAATTGAAACGCTTACTGCGGACCTGCAGAAGGTGAGCGCGAAGATTGAAGCGAGCAAACCCGCGTCGCAAGTCGTCAACAATCCCTAAGGTCGGATGGAGTTGGGTCTGCGTCTCAGCGGTTGATTCCAACGGGCGAACAATCTGGATCGTGGATGCACATCACAGCGACGGAAGGCGTTTCGTTGTGCACGCGGAGGAAAAGTCGACTGGTTTCGTCGAACTGGAATCGGCCATCCGTCGCACTACCACCGTTTAGCGGCATCGGAACTTGATAATTTTTTTTCCAGTTCGGCGTCAGCTTCCCATTTCGCGACGAATGAATCGAGAGCTTCGTAAATGACGTCGACCACCGCCACATGTTTTCCCTTCGCTATCTTGATAAGTCATCGCATCGTTGGTTGGTCAAGGCCATCGAGCGGCCAGCGGCCTTCAAGAACAAAGGGTGTAACGTTGCTAGCTCGCGTTTTTGGAATGGCCTTCATGAAGCCGCCTTCTGTTGCTTTCCGCACGCATCTATTGAACACACACCGCTTGTCCACATACCATCAGCGGTCTTTCATGTTTCTGATCTTGCTCCTCCAAAAGTTGAGTGCGGACCGGGCTGTCGTTCCGCCGCATGTGCGTATTTCTTTGTCCAAGTAGGCCAGCAAACGCTCACCGATCGCCTTGCGTGCAGAGCACGCTTCCTTCGCCTCTTGAATGGCCAAGTCGTGTGTCATTTGATGCTGCAAACTGACGTGGTCAACTCGACCGACTTTTTGTTTGCTTGAGTCATCAAATTCCATTTTCGTTGTATCCCCTTTGGCTGCCGCGGCGGATTTTTGTCTTGTTGTGGAACTCGTCCAGAACGTTCTAATCGCGCAGATTGACCACCGTTTGCGGCAACGTTCTGCGAAAATAGCTATGGCTGAACCAAATCGGATCGTATCGCCGTTCTTCAACTCGCCATAAGTGAAAAGAAGACCATTGATGTATGTCCCGTTTGTTGAAATCAAATCCTTCAGCCAATAGGTGTCGCCGACTTTCAGAAGCATGGCGTGCTGAGCTGATACCACCGGGTTGTCAATGACTATGTCGTTTAACGGACCGCGGCCAATCATGACAATGTCGCCGACTAGTTCATACGTTACCGGCTGAGTTCCATTTTGTACAATTAAACTCGCCATAGGATAGGACTTGCCCGCGTGTGTGTAGCGTTCCAAGGCGCGGCGCATTGCCCCAGCGATTTATCCCCCCTCATTGTTTTCTCCGAGATTTACCCGCTAATGTTTCGCAGAAATTTCCAAAAAAGTTGGAAATCGTCGGAACATCTGACAACCCGCCGCAATACCTTACGATTTCGTGTGAACGGCAGCGCAAGTTCGCGAGATTACTTCATTGTTAGTAACCACCCGAGAGGTCGAGATTTATTCGCATTGCTTGCACAAGGCTATGGTTGTTGGCATCGTATTTTGATTGCTCATCAGTTGCTTCAATCAAAAGAGAGTCTACAAGGCCACCCTTGTTCAATGCTTCGTGCATCCCGATCACGGTGCCGTTTTCATCGAGAACCCGGATCGCAACCCCCTTAGCGACTGCTTGAGACAGCTCAATCGCCGTCAGCTTCGAGAACTTCGTTCCGCCGTTGCCGTAAAACCAAAAGAAGCGCGGTGAACAACACCTCAAGCGACTCCAACTGCGGAAGGCGATCGGCCCACGTCTCAATAAGGCTGGCCTAACGTCCGGGAACTGTTTACCCTGCCAAAACGACAACAAATTTCTCGTCACCGAACGCAGTTAGAAATTCTGCCTATGGACCTCAAGTTTGAATGTCAAGCTGTGGTCAACACCTCACCGCGACACGCTCCCAAATCGGCGCAACAGGTCCGTGCCCAAACTGCAATGCCGCGGTCACCGTTCGAAAACCTCTACGTTACCTCACCCCACCACTACAGATAAAATTCCGGAAAAAAAACGTCCAGAACCACCGTGATTTTAATCGAGAACAGTGCGGTGGCGCCGCCCAAGTAAAAATGGACGGACGATCCCGCCGAGACGCGGAATTGGCTTATTGATCGGTTAAGCGAGATCCATGCCGGCAAAGTATTTGGCGGGCATTTTCGATCAGAAGACGATCGAGGCTATGATGCCTTCAATTCCTTCAAGAACTGAAAGACTCGCTTTCTGGCGAGACGAATATGCGCTCGATTCCTTTACCGTTCTGCAACGATTGCTTGCCTTCATGCTTTCAGAGCCACAGCGACCGCAGATGCGGAGTTGGCTGACTGTGTCGGCGACCGTGCTGTATGCGAGACCGTTCAAGCAATGGCCGGAAGTGAGATTGGCGGAGGACGACGTCCCCATCAAATACAGAGAGGTTCACAAGGAAGTCTTAAAGTATCGTGACAAGGTAATCGCTCACCGCGATCCGACGCACATAAAGGGATGTGTGGGAAATGAGCTGCCGATCGTCTCGGAAGGAAACAATATCTTCATTCAACGACGAATCCGCGATGGAGGTGATATGCGGGCAGCCTCTTGAGCTTGTTGAAATATTGATACCCATGCTCAAAGCGCGCTCGTCTTCTTTTGTCAGCAAATATTTGCCTGCCACTAGCCCCAGGTGCATGCGTTCTGAGTTTGGAAGAGAATCCAGCAGAGTGGCTAAAGCCGGCCACCCCACTTAGATGACTTTTACGCGAACTGACATCTGCGCGCCCGTGTCGCGGCACTTTCGGCAGGGTCCTCCTGCAGCCCTAATGGTCGCGGTTGTTCAACTGTCGTCGCTCGATCTGACTACGGGCGACACCTCTACCGCTACGATGTTCGATGGTGTGTATGTCGTTTGCTACGGACTGGCCGAAACGACTCCTGAGAACCTTCCGCTACGCTGCGTGGAAATCCATCCGGTGATGAAAATAGAATTTGACTGATGCTGCCTTGGAGCCGCCGATTCCGCTTCCTGAATGCCGAATAATTCGGTACAATTGTCGTTGAGGTAAAACCAACCACACCATCATTTGAAACGACCTTGACATAATTCTCGCTGGAATTGTAATCCTGCTAGCCGATCTCGCGGCTGCGGCTAAAGGTGACGAACAATCAACTTCGCCATATGCGACCGCGGCGGATCTTTTCAAATATGCAATGAAGCTGCGAGAGCAGGCATTGCTTAAAGTTGAGCGCCAACGCCCCTGCGATACAACGTTTCCGATGGAAAACGAACATCGTGACCACGGTGTTTTGGGTTGGAGAACAGGCCGGAGCTAATAATCCGGTGTCGAACTACAGAAGTTCCTGGGACGCAATTGGACGGCAATTACGGCGGACTTGACAACTGATTCGTCGACGCGACGCAACTGTATTCCGGTGGCGTTTATCCCCGCCAGAATCCCTTCTATTGTGCGCTGCCTACCACGATGTCATGCACGGCCAGTTTAAACCGGAAGCGCCGCTTGTTATCCCATGGTTCAAACAGGCCTACACGGGACCTGGTCAATCAGTGTGCAAGGATCGCTGGGTTGCTATTCGAAAGGAAAATCGCACTTGCTACGCGCAATGGGAAGATTGGCCCATTTCGCACGGATCATTTCAATACGTGTTCCAAAATGAACGGCCAAAGCCAAATCTGAACGATGGGGCTGGATTGGATGTTTCTCCGCAGTCCGCGATTACCTCCGACTCCAACCGACGGACACGACCGATTGGCAATTTGTCGAGGCGCGGGATGTGCCTCCGGGTCCTGGAGGAGCTACGGCGAAACAACCATTTCGTCATCGCGAGGCGGCAAACCGAGCAGCAGTGAAGGAACAGAAGGAAATAAGAGAATAGCACCGAGCCGAAAAAGGACGCTTGCCTGCAACAATCCACGGTTGAGACGCAGCCCCAACTCCAACCGGCTTACGGTGAATCGCCGGACCGTCCAAGATTCGCATCACAACTTGGAATCTAGAATGGTTCCCAAACGGCTCTGCTCACGATGCGACACCGGAAGTACAAGCGCAACGGGTCGCGGCGGCGGCAGATGTTCTCAGGCCACGGTAGTTTTTCACGGTCGGCGTAACTTTGAGCGGAAAACAGCGCAAGCCGATGCAAAAGAAACAGCATCAAAACGAGCGGCTTTTGTCTCGTGAAAGATCGCTGTGCGAAACAGTGAAAAACCACGCAAAAAAGCTGTCCTTCAATTACAAATCAGCCGCTCTGAACCAACTGAGCTATGCCGGGCAAAAATGCCGCGCATATTAATGCACGCTGCCGCTTAAAACAAGTTGTCGATCGCTTTGTCGTTGTCGTGACGGCTTATTGCGAACGTAGGATACTTTGATGGACTCGGTAGCCTTATCGATTGTTCAGGACGGCTTGCGGTGCCGCTTTGTGGAGTTCCACCTTATCGTTCACTTTTTGAATGAGCGCTCTTTGCCATTTCAGTTCCGCTTTAAGGGCATTATGGACAGAGGGGTTCTTGGATACCGAAAATCTCTAGCACCTTAGCGAGAGCACTGTAGTGTACGCTGTATTTAAGAGTAAATTGGAAGACGCACCCGGGACAAACGTCAACTTGGCCAGGCGGGTTGGAGTTAGCGACAACTTTAAACTTGAGGGTCCAGTGACCGTGCGTCTCCCCAAGCACCTTCCTCACGTTATTAACATCCGAATCGATCGGCGTACTAATTGCTTCATACGTACGATGGGTGCTTTGGCCAGTACCGGTGGCTTCTAACCTTGCGGCCATGAGCTTGGGATGGGCGACGCCATTGATAGTCTCGAAGTGGAGCTGCAATGTGCCGCTTAGTTGCACTTTCTCGCCCGCGCACGGAGCGGGGACGAACTGATTAACATCTTCGGCTGGACACGCGAGCACCAGCGCCGCCAGAAATCGTTTTGATTGCCCGGACGACGCGCAAGTAGCCGGAATGCGCTTGCGATTGGCATCCAATTTTCTTACGATTCCAGCACCATCCCCATGCGTTTTTTTCGAGAATTGGACCTGTTCGCAAGCCATGTGGCAGTCGCAGCACTTGCCATTGCCACGTGGGTCTTTCTAATCGTTCCGCTGTGGAGAAGATGGCGCCCAAGGTTGCTTTTGCTAAGCAAAAACAACTTGCTCAAAAAACGGTTGGCAGCCGCGACCATTGTACTTCTTGTGTTTGCAGTGGGCTTGTGGACGGGGTGGCACAAGGATGCAATATCCGCTCGCCTGTCGCGCTGGCATAGCGAGTTGACGCGGACTATCCCCTCTCCGTCACCATCACCTAGTCCTTTGACGCTAACGGAGTCCTCGGTGGAAGCAATGGCCCAGACTACTGCATCCTGGCCGTCGCTGGTAGATCAGTTGCTGCGAGAAGGCATCGAGCTGCGCGATCGGGGTGACACGACAAATGCGATCGAGCGCTTGCAGGAAGCGTTGGACAGCGAACCGAATAACGCCGCCGTACTCGCCGAACTAGCGAAGACTTACGATCTCATGCAGCTTTACGACCGCGCGAATGAAATGTGGCGCAAACTTCAGGAAATCGGCCCCTCGGCTGGTGCGGCATATGAGCTAGCCGATCGACGGCTGAAGCTCGGGGTGCCGACTCCAGCCGCAGCGCCGATGCCGACGGCTCCGGATTCTTCATCGCGTGAGGTAAGCACTTCGCCGTATGGAACCGCTGCTGATTTTGCAAAGTACGCCATAAAGCCGCGCGAACATGAGATCGACCAAGTCCCGCCACTGCCCACTTCCACTGCATCGGAAGTATCTTCTCCTGCAACTCGCGCGAGTCCAGCAGAGCCGGGCCCTTCCGCCGAAACTGCCGTCGCTCAGCCGGGTGGACGTCTTATTGTTTTGAGGGCCCCGAACTTTGGATGGAATTTGGCTCTCAATCTTAAGATCAATGGGAGAACGGCCGCCAACATTGTGCAGGGACGCCGCTACGATCACTTCGTGCCGGAGGGGCGTCATATGCTGACCGTGTCGGTCGTGCCAAACTATCAGCCGACGTCGACGGTGCTGAACGTGCGGCGCGGACAAACGTACGTATTCACGGCAACACGGCAGAACACGGATAGTGTTGTTCTTGTTCCATCAGCCCTGCCTCCAGGGCAGCCGCACTAGGTTGAATAGCAGCCGCTGAGGCGAACAGCTCTAACGTAACTATACCCGAGCCGGTTCGCTGATCGCACGGAACTCGGACCTTTCGCGAGTTTGCGATATTGCCTGCAGCGGAATTGTCGCGTCTCGTACCTTAATCGCAGCTATTTTGGTCTTTCGCCAGAATCTTTGACTGATTAATAGCCGATTCCAGTTCCAAAAACGCCGTCAGCTTATCATCGGCGTGCACGACAAACCGCTTTCCGTCGCCGCGATGCGCATCTGCGACAAAGATCGGTGCGGCCTTAGGGATTGTTGACCACTTGCGGCGCAGGTTTGCTCGCTTCAAGCTGGGCGCTCACTTTCTGGATTTGCGCTGCCTGCTCTTTCGCCGTCGCTGCGAGGGTTTGAATTTCCTGCAGCTGCTGCTGTGCAGTAGTCGCCTCCTAAAATAGCAAAACGTAGCGCGGTTAATTCTTCAAGGCCTGTTCTCAATGAGTGCCTCATAACGACCGTTCGTCTGTGTGTCACTCGAGAGAACAAATGCAACATCGTGCTCAAGCGTCATAGTTGCGTATGCCGCTTTGCCTTTCTTATGGTCCGCCACTGTGTAAACCTTGTGAAGGGGGTTAACGATGCGTTCCCTACTCCCATTTCCCCCGACTACCGCCGCGGTCACATCAAGAGCCACATGGCGGAGTTTATCTTGTGTTGGTGTAACAACTCCCCACCTCTCAAAGGTCGTCCTGCCCAGGACTTTTCCACTGTTCACGTCCCTTAGCGTGATAATGCCTTTCTCCACACTGACCCGAAATTGCGCAGGCAACGATGTTCGCGAGTCTGCCTGACCTTCCGGCAGGGAAAGGCGTTGCCCTTGTGCATCTAGGCACATGGCAAACGACATCGTCGCTATTGCCGCCAGTATCAAAATTATCGTCTTCATATGTATCGACGAAAAAACTGCGGGGCGATGCGCCCCCGTGAGTAGAAAAATTTCATATTACGATGGGCTTCACTTTGCGAATGCGAAGCACTGTGAGCAGCCTCTTCCACCAAACTGCTGGTTGTTGGGGTTTAAAAGTGCCGGCGTAGCCAAAGATCGTTCGCTGGCTGCGAATATCGACGCAGATCGTGCGCTTATAAGTTTCAAAGAAATGCCAATTACGCACGTGGAGGCCAACCACAACGCGCTCAAGGTCGCGCGTGGGGAAATCGGCGGTCTTGCCGTGGAGGCAGCCACCCTCATAAATGACTTCGAGGGCCGTCAAAACCCTGCGCTCCTCGACATTGTCGAGTTCGACGGATTCATCTGGGATCCGGCCCGTAATCGCGGTCATTGACTTGGAAAATCTTCTTTCCTGGCGTTGGATCCCCTTCGCGTGAATGTTTCGAGCTGTTCCGTGAGACGCGCCTCGTAAAAATCACACATGGGGGATTCGCCATTTGGCTCGACCCATTCGGGATGTTCCTTACGCAACGCGTCGTGGATCTGGCGCTGAAGGTGAACGTATTCCTGGACTTCGGCAGGAAGGACTGGAGAAGTGTTCGTTTTCATCAGCAGCATTATCGGCGGCAATCAATAGGCAGCGAAGACGCGTGCGTGGGATTTTGACGTGCTACTCCGGAGGTGATCTGCCCTCTCTCTTTCGGGATAGGGCGCTGCGCCGTCGTTTTCGCGGCCTATGTCTGCCACGCACGTCCTGATCTCAATTACTGTCATCACCAAGGAGTGTTGAGAGCGCTATTCGTGCGTGATCCTCTCAAGTTCAAGAAACACAGTCAGCTTACGCTTGCGATGACCTGCGCGACTATTCGCCCGTGAAAAATGAAACCGACGGGGGAGGCCATCACGCTTCATGCGGTAGTTAGGCAGCGCGCCCTGCCGAACCTTCAAAATGATCAGTGAACTCGCTCCGACACATTGATCGAGTTCCATTCCCAGGTCTTGCCCTCATCGGTGGAGAAGGCCTGACTCCAAACCGGCAAGCTGGGATTGCGTACGTCCCAGCGAAAAACCACGATGATGGGCCGGCCTCGGTACGTGTCCCGGGCAAAGAAATGGCCAATCTTCTTCTCAAAGGAGCCCACCACCGGCGGGTCGAGCGATCCGGAGTTGCTGTCTGCCCAATAGATACTCCACAGACGGGTCGCAGGATTGAACAGTCGAAGCGCTACCCCCTCGTAGGGTTTTCCGGAGGCTTGGTCGGTGTATTTGTCGATATTCCCGAGGCCGTTGAGGATCTGATGCATCTCTACATGGGACTCGAACGACACCCACTCCGTGGAGTGGGTCAGCCGCGAAGTCAGTTTGCGATTCCTCAGTTTCCACGTTCCGACAAGATAGTCGAAATCGTGCTGAGAGGAGGTTGAAGAGGCCCGAATGACCAGCGCACCTGAACTGTCGGATTGGAGCGGAGGAATGGCGATCGAGGAGTCAGGAGTTAGAGCCCGATCTTGCGCCAACCCGGCATCAGGATAGCCAGCGATGGCGATGACCAAGATGAACCAGACCCCAAAGCGTGGGGCGGCGGATGGGAAGGCAGGAATGTGATGCATGCGCCGATGGTCGGCGAGGCGCAATCGGGTTGCAAGCAGGCCCCGTGTGGTTGCAATCAGCGCGATCGAGGTCGAGGTCGAATCAGCTAAAGTTTGATGCGAGAAATCTTTTCGGACAAAATCGGACACTCAAACTGCGTTTATTTGCGCAAATCCTGCAAACTGCCCATTCCCTGCAATCGCAGTTAACGCGCTGATTACCGCACGTTTGCGCTGTAATCACGCGAATTAGCGAAATCTTGTAAGCGGGTTCGACTCCCGTACGCGCTGCCAATGCTTTTCAGCTATGAAAATAGCATTTCATCTCTAGGTGCGAATCCTGGCGGGGCGTGACCGAAATTTGCCGAGGGTGGCATTTTTTTTGCCGAAATTGCGACTCGCAATTTAGTCACAACTTGCCGACAACAAAAATAGCTTGCGCTCGTGGAATTCGGCGCAAAAATGCCGCGGGGATGAAAAGGGCAAAGATCAAAACTGCGGTTCCACTTAGCGCTGGCGAACGTTATGTCGAATTCACCGATTCGAGTAAACAACTCGATCGCGCTCGAAAAGCAC
>JAALOD010000122.1 GCA_013372845.1 Candidatus Udaeobacter sp. | reverse complement strand
GCGTTTACAGAACGTACCTTCGTAAATGGACGCGAGTTTCGAGAGTGGGACGCCGAAAATGTAAAGCGTTGCGATCAATCCGTGAGCCAGTGTCAAACGTACGCGCCCAACAGTTTCATAGCGGCGCGGGCTCACCACGATTCGTTTGTGGCTGTACCTTACGTGACCGTGGCGCTGAAGCAGGCGAAAAAATTCCACGTCCTCCATTAGGGGGACTTGTGGAAACCCAGCGATGTCGAGGAAGGTCGAGCGCCGACAGAAGAATCCATGGTCGCCGCACCGCATTCGCAGCAAAATCCCGGCGTAATGCGCGAAGCTGTCCGTCAATCGATAAATGGCGCCTCGTGGCAGGCGAATTCGAAAGTAACCGCCAGAGACTTTTGGATCATCCATGATGCGCCTTATCTCATCCAGACATTCCCGTGGGACTTCGGCATCCACATGAACAAACCAAAGAATGTCACCGTGCGCGACGCGGCCGCCAGCGTTCATCTGTATCGCCCGATTGCACTCGCTTGCGACAAGCTGATCACAAAAGCCGTCCGCAAGATTAACTGTGCCATCAGAACTGCCGCCGTCTGCAACAACAATCTGCGCGCCGGGCGCTCGCTCGCGCAAATGCGCAAGAAATGGCCGTATAAGCGTCGCCTCATTAAAGACCGGAACAATGACTGAGAACTTCGGTCGAGTACTTTTCACCAAATCGATTGCAAGGGATCTTAATCCAAGGAATAGAACGGCTGCGTGATGCCTCTTGCAACAAGTAGAAATGCGAACCCGCTTGCTCTCTTAGCCGCGATGCGAGAGAGCCAGCGAAGCATCCACGTAGCTATCAACAAACGAAGCGAAAACGGAGGAATCCATATGTTTTCAAGACTAATTATTGCAGCAGCCATTGCATTATTCTTCACACCGCCGGCAACTATCTTTGCACAGGAACATCCTGAGCATCCAAAGAAAGGCGCGGAGCACCCCAAGCAAGCCGCGGAAAAACAGGTCAGCACGGCTGATATTTCAGCTGGCATCAAGAAAAACATCGATGCGCAAAGTAAGAAGAGCCCTGATAGCAAATTCCACGTCAAGTATGAGGGCCAGGATCTTGCTCTCGAACTCACCAAGGTGCACGATGATCGGCTGCAGGATCTGGGCGGAGGCAAATACTTTGCCTGTGTGGACATGAATGCGACGGATGGAAAGACTTACGACATTGATTTCTTTCTGACCGGGCAGCCGGGCAAAATGAAAGTGACCGAGACGTCGGTTCACAAGATCGACGGAAAGCCGCTTTACAACTGGAAGGAAGAGAACGCCACGTGGCATAAAGTGCCCGCAAGCTAATCTTGCAAATGGTTTCTCAAATGCCCGCGCGGGTTCTGATTCTCTTGGTATTTTTGTTGGCTGTCGCGGTTGCGACTCACGCTGCTGACAGTCCAGGCATCGTAAAAGGGACGGATCAATTCGAGTTCGTTTATCGAGTTAAACTTCCAGAGATCAAAGGCGAGGCCCGTGTCTGGATACCGTTGGCCAAGACCGACGCCTTCCAGACCGTAACCGAAGAAGAACTGAACATCCCCATGAAATGGGAAAAAGTGCAGGATCGCGATTATGGAAACGATATTTGCGTGCTTCGCCCGCACCCTGAAGACAGCGGCAAAACAATCGAGCTCCGATACCGCGTGACTCGGAAAGAAAAAGCCGCCTATCCCGCGACTAGTACGGAGGCTGCGCATTATTTGCACCCCGAAAAGCTCGTGCCGATTAACGAAACGTTTAGGACGCTGGCTCAGAAAGCAGCGGCGGGAAAAACCGACGACCTCGAGCGCGCGAAAGCGCTCTACGATCATGTCATGGGCCGAATGCGGTATGACAAATCAGGCACCGGCTGGGGCCGCGGCGATGCCGTGTACGCTTGCGACGCGCGCACCGGCAACTGCTCGGATTTCCACGCTTACTTTATTGCGTTGGCGCGCAGCATCGGCATACCGGCGCGCTTTGCTATTGGCGCCACCATTCCTGCTGACAAAAATGAAGGCACGATCGAGGGCTATCATTGCTGGGCTGAATTTCTCGCAGATCGACGCTGGGTGCCGGTAGATATCAGCGAGGCGTGGAAAAATCCGAAGCTTGCTGATTACTATTTCGGTCACAACCCGGCCAATCGTTTCGAATTGACCAAGGGCCGCGACCTGGTGGTCGATCCTGAGCCTGCGAGCGGACCGATTAATTTTCTCGCTTACCCGCTGCTGGAAATGAACGGCGAAGTAATCAAACCCGAGACAACGTTCACGTTCCGGCGCATTGGTGCATAGGCGTACTGACTGTCCGAAAAGCGACGCGAGAACGCGTGCGCACTCCCAAGCTTTCCGAAATGAAGCAGGCGTTTCTTCGCGAGTTTTTGCGCGAAGTGCTTTTGGAGTGCGATGCGCCGTCGCATCGCTTTCGCTTCACTCGCATTTGGTTGACGCTTCTAAATAGTCTTTCGAAATTCCGTCTTCGAGCCATGCCCAAGATTCCTTTGATGGATTACGTAGGCAGACCATTGCTGGCGTGCCTATTCCTCGCGCTGCTCTTGCTGCAATGGCGCTTTCCGCTACGCCGCCAGCATTTCAGCATGCTGCACCGGCTTGTCCGCAATTTTGTCCTCTCGATTCCCGGCTTCGCCATCGTGCGTCTGGCCATGCTGCCAATCCCGATCGCCGTGGCGTTGTGGACACAAGAAAAACATATCGGATTGCTAAACTGGCTTGCTCTCCCGTTTTGGATCGCCGTCATCGCGACGTTTCTCCTGATGGACTACGCCTACTGGTGGTGGCATTGGGCGAACCATATGGTTCCGCTGTTCTGGCGATTTCATAATGTGCATCACACCGATCTTGATCTCGACGTTAGCACCGCCGCGCGATTCCATTTTGGTGAGATGATCTTTTCGATTGATTTCTCTCACTTGCAGTGACCGTATTCGGCGTCTCACCGGTAATGCTGGTTGCTTTCTTTATCGCTTTGGAAGCGCGACACTTTTTCATCATTCGAACTGGCGTCTGCCGATTAGGCTCGAACGGATTTTGAACCTGATCATCGTCACGCCTCGCATGCACGGATTCATCATTCAATCGTGCAGCGCGAGACCATTCGAACTGGGGCACGATTTTTGCTGGTGGGACAAACTCCATCGCACCCTGCGCCGCGATGTGCCACAGGATGAGTTACTATCGGGGTTGCGGCGTATCGCGAGGAACACGAACTCACACTGGGAAGCTCTTGGCAATGCCATTTTGTGGACAACGCCCTTGGCGATTGCCCAACGGCGAGGTCCCGAACGCGAGCCGCAACGAGCGGAAAAGCTAGCAGAGTAAGTCTTGGCAGGCGATGCGCGTGCCATACGAACGGCAGGGACGACTGAATCTTACCGTGAATGCGAAAGGAAATGATATGACTGATAAGTGGCATCAACGTGTGGCGATTGTCGCCGGAGTTGGTCCCGGACTTGGAGCCGCGTTGGTCCGCAAACTTGTTGCCGAGGGCTGTCGCGTCGGAATGTTCGCGCGTTCGGCTGACTTCATGGCAAACTTGCCGCTGAAATTGGAACCGACGCGCTCGCAGTTCCTACGGACATCTCCGACGCAAAGCAAGTCGCGGCAGGCTTTCGCAAAATGCGGCGGCAGTTTGGCCCGGTTGAAATTTTAATCGCGCACGCAAGCGTTCGGTCGGTGAAGGAATAATGAAAACCACGCCCGTTCAATTCGAGCAATCGTGGCGGATTGCAGTTATGGGCGCGTTCCTCTGCGCGCGGGAAGCAGTCCCCGATATGCTCAAACGCCAAAGGGGCGCGATTGTTTTACTGGAGCGACTTCCTCGGTGCGTGGGCGCGGCGGCGCGGTAGCATTCAGCAGCGCAAAATTCGCCGTGCGCGGGCTGGCAGCTGTAGAATACGTCGCGCAGTCGATACTTGACCCGAGGGGAATTCGCTACGTCGCGATGCGTAGAATCATCCGATAGGTGTGATCGACTGCGCCGAAGGGCCGTGAGGAGAGATGCAAACCTTCCGTTAGTGAACCGCTGCTCAAAACCAGAAGCGATCGGTCGGACTTTATTGGAACCTCGTCCAGCAGACCGCAGCGCATGGGCTTGGAGATCGATCTGCGCCCGAGCGAGAGGCCTTTTTCGAACGATTTTCGGAATGCGGAGAACGTCGAAACCGCGTGAAGCAACAGCACGAGTCCATAGGTCAGCCGCGGCGCGACGCCGATGACAAACCCGATCAAAAGCAATAGTTCCGCACCGCCGAGCGCGTAGATGATGGTCGGACTAAAGCCGCCCAAAAAATAGAAATGCTCGTAAACAGATGCCGCGTGCGCCGGACGAACAAACTTGTCGATCGTCCAAATGAGCATGACGAAAAAAATGGTGAGCCGCAGAACAAGCAGAGCGGTGGCGATTCGTCGTGATTCCATATACTGCTGGCGGCCTGTCTCGTTCAGCCTCCCGCCGACGGGCTTAGCAACTTCGCCGCCAGCGCAGTCACGATCCCGTACGGCGCGTTAACGAGGAGGAGATAAAACGTGTAGGGCAGACCTTTGCTTAGGCCGAACATGCCGATGCCGCGCATCGGCGCGAAAATGAAATAGAGCGCCAGGACCGGCGCGAGAAAGTAAAGCCAGCCGATGAGATAATAATGACTGTCGCGCTGCCACGTGATTAGGGCGAAGGGTATGCCCCAAAGTCCGCCCCAGAACAGCGGCTGATAAATTCCCGGAGGCGCAAGCTTCGGCGCGGCGGTCGCGCCCAGGTGCGGGGAAATGCCAATGTAATAGAGAACGAGCGAGAAAATAAGCACCGCCGCTGCGCCGACCACGCCCGCGGTGAAACAAACCGCAAGGTAAGTTCTAATTGTGTTCGTGGTTTTCTTATAACACCTCTCTGTCAATCCGCCACCACAACCCGATCGCGACGCGCGAGATCAATGAAGAAAGTCGATGATATTGATCTTGTAGTTCCGCCCGTGCGGACCCTGATCGTTTAAGCCCCAGTTGTAAGGCTTGTAGGTAATCTTGCTGTCCGCTTTCTCCAGCAATGGTTTCGCTGTTGGGGGCGCGTACTTGGCCACTACCGATTTCACACCACCGGCTTGATCGAAATCGCCTTTGAACCACTTGAAAATGCTCGACACGTTGGCTTCGTTCTTGTCGATCAGGAACTCATTGAGATCAGTGCGGCCTAACCACGTACGGTACGCACGCGCGACCTGATCGTTGAGGGCGCTCGCGGTGTAAGCCGAACGTTGCAATGGCGGACAGCTTCGCGCCGCGCACACGAGCACGGCGTGGCAGCGCCAGCCAAACTCCGGGCGCAGCATGTCGTTCTCGATGTCGTTTAAGGAAACGTTCGTCCCACCGAGCCTGTGGCGCCGCTCTTTGAACGAGCTTTTTAGGGACCAAATACTTTCGGTCGGATAATTTTGCAGGATCCACCGCAGAACGAAAGCGTTGTAGGCGTTGACCAGCGAAGCGTAACGCTCATCACCGCGGGCAGCATTTCCACTGGCTGCAAACTGGGCGAGATAATCGTCCAGGGCTTTCATATCTTCGGCATTGTTTTTCCACTTTTCGTAAGCGACCAAACCCTGCGCGTTGACATATTTCTCAAGCAGCCGGTTGTAAGCGTTGTTCTTGATTCCAGCGGGAACGTCGGCAGCGCCGCAAAGCAAAGGCGCGCTCAGGAAAAATACAGCTAACAAATGGATTCTCGTTTTCATTGCGGCTAATCATATTGGCCGAAAATCGGAATGTCAGGAAACATCCCGCATCGCGACATATTCAGAAGGTCATTCACATGACCCAAACCTTACGAGGAAGATGAATTTTCTTGTCCGCCGGAAACATTGTCGTAAATCGAAGTTATCTATGAAAACAACGATCCTGATGCTGACCGGGTTTGCAGTTGTTTTGGCCGCTGCCATCGCCTGTTTCACTCCAGCACCAAAACCGCAGGAGACTTCACCGGCAACCCCAACCCCCGCAACTTCGCGTTCACGGTAACATGACGTTGGCGCAAGAGGCCGCCGAAGTGCGCGCTGCGCTAGCTGCTGCTTGGGAGCGCGTGCCGGCACCGTTTCGCGGCCCAACTCAATTCATGGGGCGCCAATATGCAGGGTGTGGCGCCACAATCGGTGCAATGCCGAAGTGCGATTTTCATTGTACCGGCTGTTATCTGAATACCGACGCTAACAAGACCCAGCCGGCACCGGTTTCAGAAATCAAGCGGCAGCTTCGACAACTCCGCGCCTGGCTCGGGCCGTGCGGTAACGTCCAGCTGACGGACGGGGAAGTCTCGCTTCGCCGCGAATCGGAATTGATCGAGATCATCGCTTACGCGCGCCGCATCGGTCTCGTGCCGATGCTTATGTCACATGGCGAAACATTTCGCCGGTGCCCCGGTCTGCTCGAACGGTTAATGGAAAAAGGCGGGCTGACGGAATTGTGCATCCACATCGATACCACTCAACGCGGACGCCGCGACGCTTATCGAGCTGCGCAGACTGAAGCCGACTTGGATGGCCTTCGAACCGAGTTCGCACAATTGATCCGCAGGGCTCGCACCCGCACCGGGCGCAAGCTCGAGGTTGCTTCCACAGTGACAGTCACACAGCACAATCTTAACGGCGTTCCCGGGATCATCCGATGGTTCCTGGCTAATGCCGATGCGTTTAAAATGGTCAGCTTTCAACCACTGGCCGAGGTGGGACGCACCAATCCTTCGCTCAAGGGCGTTACTCCCGATGAATTATGGCAGCGCATTGCTGAAGGCGCCGGTGATCCCGCGATTCGCCGCGGTGAAGGTTGGGTGGGCCATCCTGGCTGTTCCCGATTTGTCCAGGGGCTGGCGGTCCGAAGAAGTAACGCGGTGGCATTTGTTCCGCTGTATCGGCGCGATGACGAGGGCGAAATGCGATTGCTGAACGAATTACTTGATCGGCTCGGCGGTGCCTCGTTCCGATTGGACGAACGAGCCCGGGCCTGGCGGCGAGCCGCCCGCATAATGATTCACCATGGCGGATTCATCATCGGACGGTTACTGCCTGCATTCGTTAGGCTCCTGCGACGCACGCGTTCTTTCAGGGCGAACTATTTCTGCATCGTGAGTCATCATTTCATGAGCGCCGCTGAAATGAAAACTGCTCGCGGTGAAGAACGGCTTGCCGCCTGTGCGTTTCGCGTGCCGATCAACGGCCGCCTCGAGCCGATGTGCGCGGTAAACGCGCTGGGTCTGAGGGAATCCTATTATCGCCAAATCTCACCCGCTGCATGACACCTTTCGGATTCTTTGTCGCTGCCGGTGGAGTCACAGCGATCTTGTGGTTAAAGTTCCACCACCGCCAAATCGGCGTTAGCGAAAACGAGTTCTGGATCGGAACCTGGCTGACGTTTCTCGGCGCAATTGTTGGGGCAAAAGCTCTCTTTGTGATTCTCGGATGGCACCACTACGCCACCGGTGAACTGCACTTGTGGCTCAACTTCGGAACCGGATTTATCTTCTTCGGTGGTTTGGCTGGCGCTCTCATCACGGCAGGCATATTCGCGTGGTGGCGTGGTCTGAGCTTCTGGCAAGGCACTGATTATTTTGCAGTCGCATTGCCGCTGGGACACGCGATTGGCCGCGTGGGATGTTTTGTGAATGGTTGCTGTCCTGGCCGCCCGCCGCATCCGGTCCAGCTCTATGAATCAGGCGGATTACTGGCGATTTCGCTCGTTTGCTTTTTTCTGCTAAAACAGGTTGAACGGTCCCGGCTCGCTCGCGGCACGAGTTTCTGCGCGTATTTATTTCTCTACGGTTTGCTCAGACTCCTTTTGGACCCTTTGCGCGCTGATGGACGACCGGAAAGGTTCTGGGGATTTTCGTATCAGCAAGGATTTGCCATTGCGTTCATGTTCCTCGCCGGCGTGACGATCCTCTTGATTAATCGCATCAATCACCGGTCTGTTAGCACAGTCACAATTTGAACCAGTTTCCGTGAAAAGAGGTGATGGCACATACAACGTTGTCGTGATCGGCGCCGGCACGGCTGGTTTGGTGACGGCGGCGGGAACCGCCGCACTTGGGGGGCGCGTCGCGCTAATTGAGCGTAACAAAATGGGCGGCGATTGTTTGAACTTCGGTTGCGTCCCGAGCAAGGCGCTTATTTCGTCGGCGCGACTGATCCAACAGATCCGCGAATCGGAAAAGTGGGGCTTGGATCAACCAGAGCCGCAGTTTGAATTCGAAAAAGTCTTCGAGCGAATGCGTGCGCGCCGTGCGAAGATAGCGCCGCACGATTCCCGGGAACGATTTGAGTTGTTAGGCGTAGATGTCTTTCACGGCGAAGCCCGATTTGTTTCACCGCACGAAGTGGAGGTCGATGGACAAAAGTTGCGCGCAAAAAATTTCGTGATCGCTACTGGAAGTCGCGCCACCGTTCCAAAAATCGAAGACATCGACAAAGTCCACTATTTCACCAATGAAACGATTTTCGATGAGCTAAAGGAAAGGCCCGACAGCATGATTGTGCTCGGCGGCGGGCCGATTGGCTGCGAGCTCGGGCAGGTTTTCAGCCGGCTCGGAGTAAAAGTGGCAATCGTTCAACAGGGCACGCAGCTCCTCCCGCGGGAAGATGTCGACGTTGCCGAGTTCATGCACAATCGCTTCACGGCCGAAGGGATTCGCGTCCGTTTGAAGGCAGCCTCAAAGCGCGTCTCGATGCGCGACGGAAAAGTCGCTTTAGAATTTGCTGATGCCGAGTCGATCACTGCCGACGCGATGTTAATCGCTGCTGGAAGGACGCCGAATTTGCGCGCACTCAATCTCGAAGCAGCCGGTGTCGACTACGACAAACAGGGGGTAAAGGTGAATGCCTACCTTCAAGCGTCGCAGCCGCACATTTACGCAGCTGGCGATATCACAAATCGTCTCAAGTTCACGCACACGGCCGATTTCACCGCGCGAATCGTCGTTCGCAATATCTTGATGCCGCTCCAACTGCTGCGGCAAAGAGTCGATTGGTCGGTCGTGCCGTGGTGCACCTACACCGACCCGGAAGTCGCGCACGTCGGGGTCGGCGAAAACGAAGCGCAGCAGAAAAATATCGAGTACGATTTGTTCTTCGTCCCGCTGGAAGATGTCGATCGGGCCGTGGTCGAGAGCGAAGAAGCTGGCTTCGCAAAAATCCTGACCGCCAAAGGCTCAGATAAAATTCTCGGCGCAACCATTGTCGCGCCGCACGCCGGCGATTTACTGCAGGAGTTCGTATTCGCAATGAGCGCGAAGATCGGTCTCGGCAAAATTGCGGCTATGATCCACGCGTATCCAACATTCGCCGAGCTGGCGCGCAAAACCGGCGACAAATACAACAAGACGCGTCTTACTCCACGGACCAAAAAGATCTTCACCTGGCTTTACCAGCGCGCACGTAAATGAGCACCGAAAAGCAATCCAAAACCGCGGTCGCGCGGCTTGTTGTTCTCATCCTGATTGTGATCGCGCTCTTCCTCGCGATGAGATTTCTGCCAGTCCAACAGTGGCTGCGTAGCTTCAGCGATTGGGTTGGGGAAATGGGCGCAGCCGGTATTTTCATTTTCATCGTCGTGTACGCGCTGGCTACAGTTTTGATGGCGCCAGGATCAATCTTAACAATCGGCGCCGGCTTCGCGTTTGGTCTGTGGAAAGGTTTTCTCGCCGTTTCCGCCGGGGCCACACTCGGCGCATCCTTGGCATTTCTTGTGGCGCGCTTCATCGCGCGTGAAAAGATCGAAGCCATCGCGCAACGAAATGAAAAATTTCGGAACATAGACAGTGCGATTGGCAGGCAGGGCGCAAAGCTTATCTTCCTACTTAGGCTCAGCCCTGTGA
>JAALOD010000121.1 GCA_013372845.1 Candidatus Udaeobacter sp. | reverse complement strand
CGACACCGTGAAGCTGCAACGCAGCGGCGATCCGGGTCGAGGATGATTTCCTCGATCGTGTGGAGCTTGTGCATGGCGAATTCCAAGACTCTGAGAAATTCGCGATTCGCCATTCATACACCGAAATCGTGCAGCGGGGGCTTCCTCACCATGGTCAACTTGGGGTACCGTCCATGTCGTCGTGAACGACGACGCGGTCGTGACCTATCGCGCAAGGCCGTACCTGCAGAATCCCACCGGAGGTCATGTTCTGTGAGGCGGATCTTCAGCACCATGATCGGCTTGTGTGTCGGGGGTGTCGTCTTCTACTTCCCTTCTGCCTACACTGCGTGCGACTGGTTCTGGCCCAAATCCAACCTTTGTGGCCTGCCGGCGATGATGATCGCGGCACCGATCGGAGCCATGGTCCGAGGGATCATCGGATGGCGTGTCGGGTGCAGAAACTCTGTCAGGCTGCCCGGCCGTACTCGTCAACGACACTCCCGAGACGATCACGGCGCTCGCCAGGAATCGCGCCACACGCGGCCGTTGATGCGATCGTGCGTCTTCGTTCAGGTGGATTGAGCTGCAGCGCTCGAACGATCACATCCCGCGCCACCCAATTCGTCTCTCCGCTGATAACCACTGCGTCTGTTCGAATGAGGTTCACGGCACCTTTGCGGAATCGTCGAAGGTGATGCTGACCTTAACAGTGTTTCCAGGAACAACGTCAATCGGGTCTGGCTTGGGAGGATTCTTGCTATACATCCCAAGCGAGGAACCCAACGGCGGAGGGGATTGCGCGTCCCAGGCACCCGTCGGATCGTACGCTGTGGTTACGTAGGCGGGAACTCTTTGAACATCTGAAAACGAGACGGTCCCCTTCTTCGAATCTAAGGGTTTTACGGCAGCCGGCGGGCCGCTGCTAAAATCAGTCGAATCCCACAGGGCGACATAGATCTTGTGGCTGGCGTTCACCGTTCCTGACCCCGTGTAGTTGATTTCGACTTGAATCGTCCTGTCCGCGTTTGTTTGTGCCGCGGCACATGCTGCGAACATTACGAACAGTCCTAGCGTGGCATAAAGGCGCTTGCTCATTGCCCTCTCCTTTCGACCGCCGGAGATGTTTGTTGAGGATACCGTGAGATCGCCAAAATCAACAGCGACCAATTTCTCGGCCGGCTTCACGCAACCGATTCCAATCGGTACTCATGATCCAGCCCTGCCAACGCGGGCTTCAAAGCGACTCGACAGCCGACCGGCAGAACACTATCGCCCCGCTCCGGGTGGAATCGGACCCTCGGTTGTCGTTCATCGGGCACACGACAAACAGCCTGTGGAGCGTGGACCTTTTTCGCTGCGAGTCGATCGTGCTCCGAAGCTACTGGGTGCTCGTTGTCATGGACCAGTTCACCCGTCGTCTCGTCGGCTTCGGTGTGCATTGCGGCGTCGTCACGGGTCTCGACGTCTGCCGCATGTTCAATTCCGCCGTTCGTGGCCAGGGCTCTTTAGACTCGACAGTTCCGAATTGTCAGCCGATCTTCTCGGCGAGCGAGGAGGATGACCATCCCATCAACTTGAGTAACGGGTGAACACAGAATCGCGTGAAGCCTTCGCGTGGCAGGGGCGCAAGTCTCGAGCAGCGCGCCCGCCAAGTGTACCGGCCGGGCTGAAGTGACCGAATCCCCACCCGCCGGTCGAGGCGGACGTCTTTGAGTCCTTGGCCATGAACTGAACGTTCGTTGGATCCCCGGCAACGAACGACTGGGTCTGGCCGAAGGCTTTGTTGTTTTCCTCCGACGGGACGAAACGGTAGTGCAAAGCGGCGATGATCGTGCCGTCCGGGAAGAGAGGCGCGTTTCCGTCATGATAGGCCTTAATCGCAACATCATTGCCCAGCACTGCGGCGAAACTATTGAGGTTGGCTTCTTCGTGGGCCATTGAGATCAGCTTCCAGTCCCGATACCCGGCGGGGATCTTGGTGACGACGATTGAGGAGGCCTCTGCGGCAGACGGGGCAGATGCAGAAGCGCGAACGCGATACTGCCACCGGCCATCGCAATCCCATCAATACGAACCGACCGTTTCATGGCTGCCACCTGGTCGTCCGATGAATTCGACTGCGCCACTCCGCTAGATACCACCCAGGGCGAGCAGACCAGCGTTGATTGAGATTGACTGGAGCGATCAGCCAGGCGTCGGCAACATCCGGGCTCGGTTTTCCTCAGGGACCGAATGTGAACACATACGCGCGCACCCCGGGGTCGCTCGAAGAAAGCGACAGCACGTGCCGTCGCCGCGGCGCTCGGGCGACCAGGCGAATCATCCCCGAGCGGTCGATGCGCGCGATGCCGTCGCACCGACGTCCGTTCCGCGCGAGTCGCCAACTGGCTTTCCATCGAGCAGTACGAGACAGCCGCATGGCCCGATGGCCCCGGTTGCATGACGAGGTTCACCTCGCCGGCCGTGAAGGGAAGCACAATCGGCGTGAATTGTGGCGCCCCACGGGCGCAGACATCTGCCGCATGTTTAATGCTGCCATTCACGGGCAGGGCGTCCCCGGACATCTCAGCACCGATCACGATCCGCTGTTCGAGGCGCACCGGTGGACGGCGAACCTTCGGATTCTGGAGATCGACGAAATTAAGACCGCACGCATGTGCTCCTGTCACCCATTCGTGGAGCGGCTGGTCGGCACGATGCGGCGAGATTTCTCGACCATGTGCTGTTCTGGAATGCCCGTGATCTTGAACGGAAGCTCGCCGACTTCCGGACCTACTACAACGCGGCGCGCAGCCACGCGTCGTTGAAGGGCCACACGCCGTTAACCTTGCCGGCGGACTCCGGTCGCCCGTGCCGAGCTGAACCATGTGCGTTGGGTCTCGCACTGCAGGGACTGGTCCTGCTTCCGGTCGCGGCCTGACGACGAATTCGAGACGGACACCCGCAAGAAATGCTTGCTCATTTTGCAATTCGCCATGCACAGGTGATGTTTGATGGCCCGATGGCGGTCAGTTTCGATTCCTGGCCGCGCGCCGCTCGGCGGCGTCCTCGGCTCTCCTTCGCGCACTCTTCTCAGGTTCAGCGATGTCATGTATTCCGACATCGCCGACCATGCCCTGCCCCTGTCAGCTCTCGCATCCAGTGGCGCTTCTCCGCAGCCGTTAGCTGCGGGTTGCGGAAACGTGCCACAGGAGCGCCAGCGGAGTGGCAAACGTAAGCGCAACGGATATGGCCAAGAGAGCGGTATTCGGTGTCTCGAAGCCGAGGAAGAAAAGTCAGCGCAAGACCAGAGAGGCCGAGCAGACTCAGCGCCCCAGAGATGGCGGTGACCCAGCGTGGAACGGCTGGTTGAAGCAGCAAGAATTCGCTCATCTGACCTCACACCTCAGATTCTACGCCGCTCTGACGATCGCAGCGAACGAGACGAGCGGAGCCGCAGAGCGCCCGAGTCGCGAGACGGAGATCGTCCATCTCACCTTCTGCCTTGTCGCTTGTTGCGCAGATTCCGCGGCCAAGAGACGGCTTAGTTGCAGGTGACCTCGATCTTGTAGCTACTGCCGATCGATGCCTGGATCGGGCCAGCACTAGTCGCTTTCATCTCACCGGTGCAGGTCGTGGACGTAGCGGCTCGAACTTGGGGCATCAGCGACATGCTGTGAAACGTGAGCCCCATCAGGCAGCCCGCGATAATCGTGAGCAGGATCCGAACGCACAGATCGGCTTTCATCGAGTCCTCCTTCGTCCGCGCCGCTCTGGCAATCGGCAACGGCTCGGGTGTTGGTGGCTGCTTGAAATGCTGTTGACCTACTCGTAGTCCGCTACGGCAGCGTCCGCAGATACTTCTTGCCATCGACGCAGTCCCACAGCGGTTCGCGCCCTGCTTCTTGTCGTCCGCGGCAAAAACGTCTTGCCGTAACCGCTGCTGCCGCGGTTGTTGATGCCGACGTAGCCGTGATTGGCGAGGAACTGCACCAGCGCGTTATAGGCCGGCGTCGTCTGGCCGCCGGGTCCGCCGTGAACGTAGACGAGCGCCGGCGCCTTCGTCGTCGGAGCCGCCTGATGCGGCTTCCACAAAATGTTCGAGACGGTCATGCCGTCACGCGCCCTGAACCGCACGACCTCGGCGTCGACGAGATCCGCCGCGTCGACGATCGTTGCCCGGCTTCTGCCGTTGTGCGAGAACGTCGTCGCCACGACGTCCCACGGCGCAGACTGGACGTCTTCGACCGTGCCGTCGGCGAGCGAGTAGCGCCGCACTGCAGTGAACTCGCCGCTCGCGTCGCTCAGGAAGTACAGGTGCTTCGAGCGCGGTCGAACTGCTGCGAGGCGTTGTTCGCGTTGCCGGTGTGCTTCGTGATGTGCGTGACCTGCCTCGTTGAGGCGTTCCACACGAACACATCGCTGTCGTTGGTCGTGTTCGGCCTGTCCAGCGCGAGCCACTTTCATCGTCGGACACGGGGCCGGTGAAATAGCCGTCCTTGTTCTCGTAGAACAGCGTTCGCGCGTTGGACCTCGCGTCGTAGCGATAGATGTCGAAGAATTTTGGATCGCGCTCGTTCAACACCACGTAGAACGCGCCGCCGTCGTGCGTCCAGCCGCCGAACTGCGCCTTCAGCTTGTCGCCGGGCGTCAGGTCCTTTCGTCGCCGGCCTCCGACAGGCCGCCTTGAATGGACGTGGTGTCCAGGAACTGTTCCATCGTGTATTGCTTCGCGGGCTGCTTGGCCGGCGCCGCCGCGGATTTTGTGGCGGGCGCCTGTGCGGAGACGAGGGCGGTGAAGAGCGCGACGATCGACGCGATCCACTTCATGGGTGCCTCTCCTGACGCCGGCATCATAGCCAGATCGTCGTGATGAGGGACCTTGGCTCGAAGTCGATGCTACTGTCGCGACGAGCCCGGCAGCGGCTGGATGATCGCGTTGGCGAGCGCGCCGCTGAACTCGGTCATCTCGCCGGCCCTTGCCTGGCGCCGGTAGCAATCTCGCCGCCAGTGGTTTGTTCCACTTGAACGCGAGCGTCGCCACATCGCCGACGATGCTCGCAATCGCAGCCTCGCTCGTGTCGCCAGGCAGCGGAACGGTATCGACACCTCCAGCGCACACGGCCGAATACGCAAGGATCGAGTCGAGGCCATGCGTCCCTCCGTCCAGCGGCGCGTGAGCGTGGTCTCCTCGAGCACTGGAATCATGAGACCCGGAATAGCCGGTCTGTTTGACCGGCACGTCCTTGACGGCGCGGGTGATGATGCCAGCAGCGGTTTCGGTCCCCGGCGATCCAAACGGTGCGCCAATGAACGATTCAATCGCGGCGCCGATCGATGACGACCGCCGGGCGCGGGGGTTGGATCGATGCCGGCGTAGGTCCACTCGCTGCCAGCCGCGGCCTTCATCGCTGCGGTTTCAACCGCGCGCAGATGCGGTCAACGCATCGCTCAGCGTCTTCGCCGCTGTTCGTGGGTCGTGCCGCGCGCGAACACATCCATCACGACATTCGCCGCTTCCAGTCCGATCGCAAAGCTCCGCGGTCCGCCGCCGGATGCCACGCGCCTGGATAGAACGCCCAAACGGCTTCAGCATCGCGGTCGCGCCGAAGTTGAGTTGCCTTGTCCGTGAGGACTGCGCTCGCCCACCGCTTTGATGATGCGCGCCGCCTGCCGGACTGCCGTCCAATGGATGCCATCGTCGCTGGCAACGATGATGTTCGCGTTCAGGCGGTTGCCGGGGTCCGAGAGGACGTCTGTGATGAGGTCGACCGAGGCCGTGTCGTCGGTGTCCTTCACCATCGCCGGACCGACATTGGGCGCGAAGCGCAGCGTCGTCGCGAGATCGTTGATGCCACGCAGAAGCGCCATGGCATCGGCGCGCTTCAGGTCGCGCGTATCTCGGGAACGGTTGCGTCGAGATCCAACCCTGCGACGTCGCATCCCGCCGCCTTGACCGCGTCGCGTACCTGGCTGAGAAAGGTGACCGCTTCCTGAATCTGTGACGTGTAAGACTTGGCGTCGATCGTGATGAAGCCGGTGATCGCGCGGATTCGCGGTTTTACCATGCCGTCCGCGCGAATGTCTAACGCGATGGCCACCGCCATGAGAATGAGGCTGCACAGGACGCGTTTTACGTGATGCATGGCGGTGGCATTTACGACACAGACCCGCAATTCACGCCGCCTGTGAGTGGCGAATTCGCAGGTTGCTCGTTCGGCGGAGTCGCTCGATCCGGGAAGACCGCGACCGAAGGTCGGGTTAGAATCCAGGCACTATGACGCAGATACCCGCGGGAATTTCTCGGATTCGGCGCGGCACTGGCCGGCGCGTTCGCACTCGGCGAGGCGCCGCGCGCGCGCAGCTGCCGGCGCCCACCGCGGCACTGCCGTCGGCGGAGCCGATCTCGTTGTCGTCAACGGCCGCGTGCTGACGAGCGACGCGGCGCTCCCCCGCGCACAGCCTTCGCCGTGAAGAACGGCCGCTTTGTCGCCGTGGGATCGACCGCCGACGTGCGCAACCTCGCCACCGCACGCACAACCGTCGTCGACGCGCAGCAGATGACCGTCGTGCCGGGTTCATCGACACGCATTCGCATCCGAGCGGCGTCGAGGAACTGTTCGGCGTCAATACCAACCTTCGTACGTGCGCGAGATTCAATCGGCGATCAGGCAGAAGGCGGAACGCTCGGCGCCGGAAATCTGGATCAACGCGTTCATGTTCGACGACACGAAGCTCGATCGGCCGCTCACACGCAAGGACCTCGACGAGGCGACGACGGAACATCCGTAGCGGTCGCCCATCGCGGCGGCCACACGACGTTCTACAACAGCAAAGCGTTCGAGCTGGCGGGCATCACCAGGGACACGCCCGACCCGCCGGATGGCCGATTCTTTCGCGACAACGGCGAACTGAACGGCCGCGTCGCAGAGAACGCACGCGACGTGTTCGACAAAGTCGGCAAACAGGAGACCTTCACACCGGAACAGCAACGCGACCGCGCGCGCCAGGGTATGGCGCACATGTCGAAGCTGTTCAACGCGGCCGTCTGACGACGGTGCACAACGCGATGGCGGACACCGAGCAGATCTCGCCTACGAGGACTGCCGGAGGAGCGGTGAACTGACGCACCGCGCGTACCTGATGGTCAACGGCATGACGCCGGCGTACCGCGGGCTGAGGGCAGCCAACATCTATTCCGGCTTCGGCGACGAGTGGATCCGCGTCGGCGGTGTGAAGTTCGTCGCCGATGGCCCGCATCAGAGCGCACCATGAGAATGAGCACGCCGTTTGTCGGCACCAACGACTACGGCATCCTGACGATGACGCAGGATCAGATCCACGAGGCGGTCGACGAAGCGCACGCGCACAACTTCCAGGTCGGCGTTCACGCGAACGGCGACGTCACCATCGACATGGTGCTGAAGGCC
The DNA here is from genome assembly GCA_013372845.1 of Candidatus Udaeobacter sp. Classification (GTDB taxonomy): domain Bacteria; phylum Verrucomicrobiota; class Verrucomicrobiia; order Chthoniobacterales; family UBA10450; genus Udaeobacter. Next base: position 2,896 of record JAALOD010000121.1, on the reverse strand, counting down.
TACGAGCGCGCTTCAAAAGTGGCCCGATCCCAATCGCCGTCATCGTATCGAGCACTGCACGCTGGTGAATCCGATCTCATCCGCCGCATCAAGGCGAGCGGCGTGATCCCGACGCCGTTCTGGACCTACGTCTACTATCACGGCGAGAAATGGACCCAATGGCGACGACAAGGTGGCGTGGATGTTCGCGCACCGTTCGTTCCTCGACGCCGGCATCCGGGTCCCGGGCGCCTCCGACTACACGCCGGGCCGTTCGAGCCGCTGATGGCGATTCAGAGCATGGTGACGCGGAAGGACTACAAGGGCCGCGTCTGGGGCGCGGTTCAGAAGGTCACCGTCGACGAGGCGTTGACGATTGCCACGATCAACGGCGCGTACCTCGTCGGAAGAGCACCTGAAGGGATCGATCACGGCCGGTAAGCTCGCCGACTTCGTCGTGCTCGAACGCGATCCGCACGACGTCGATCCCGATCAGATCATGAACGAACATCAAGGTGAACCGCACGCTTCGAACTCGAAGGGAAGACCGCCTACAGCCTAGATGATGCCATGTCGATTCGTGCCGCCGTGTCCAAGTCAGTCTCCAGTTTTGAGTCCGAAGAGGAAACCACCGCGCACGCATTTGCATGGCAGCTCACCTACAAGCATCGTGTCGATCAAGACACCTACGCGGATGCCGCACGGACCTTCGGCAACAACAATCGAGGAAAGATCGGCCAGTTGCGGACATCGTCCAGTGATGAATGCGCAGCCATCATAGGTGCGTGTGCAAATCGAACCCTGCGCTATGCACCCTTGAGTCTCTCGACCGCTTCCATCACCCGCAGAATGTTGCCCGGAGGATCTTCTCGATGTCCGCCTCAGAGTAGCCCTTCTTCAGCAGCGCGTCGGTGATCTTTGGCAGTTTCGACGCGTCTTCCAGACCCAGCGGCATCGTGGCGCCGTCGAAGTCGGATCCGAGGCCGACGTGATCGACGCCGGCGGTCTTCACGGCGTGGTCGATGTGCTCGATGATCTTTTCCACGTCACCTTCGGAGATCGCCTTCATCATCGCCTCGTGATCGATCCGTTCACCCTCCATGGTCGCGCAGGCCTCGTTGCCGCCGCACTTCTTCGACACCGCATCTATCGCCCCCAACACGTTGCCGTTCTTCTTTTCGCTGGCGACCCGAAACTCCTCGCTGAGGAACGCCGCGTGGTAGTTGATCATCACGACGCCACCGTTGCGCGAGGGCGCGCATCATATCGTCAGTCATGTTCCGCGCGTGGTTCGCGATGACGCGGCTGGACGAGTGCGACGCGATCATCGGCGCCTTGGTCGTCTCGATCGCATCGAAGAACGTCTTGTCGGCCACATGCGAGATGTCGACCATCACGCCGAGCCGGTTCATCTCCCGGACGACATCCTTGCCGAAGGTGGTGAGGCCGTTGTGGGCTGCTTTGTCGGTCGATGAATCGGCCCAGTTGTTGTTCTTGTAGTGCGTGAGCGTCATGTAGCGGACGCCGAGCGCCGCGTACACGCGCAGCAGCCGCAGATCGTCGTCGATCAGTGGCCGCCTTCCATGCCCATCAGCGCGGCGATCCTGGTGATCCGCGGCCGCCTTTCGCACATCCGCGGCGGTCGTCGCGAGCATCAGATCGTGGGGATGCGTGCGGACCGCTTCGCGCACGGCGTCGATCTGATCGAGCGCGCGCTTCACGGCCGTCGGACCGGTGACCTCGCTCGGCACCCAGATCGAGAAGAACAGCGCGTCCAGGCCTCCCTGGCGCATGCGCGGGATGTCGATGTTGCTGTTCGGGTTCCATTTGCCGATGTCGAAGGCCTTGTCGAAGATCAGCCGTTGCGTCGTGTCGTCGTGCGAGTCGACGACGATCGCGCGGTCGTGCAGGCTTCGCGCGCGGGGAGACCGAATCTGCCGGCACCTGCGTAAAGACAACAACCGGAATCGCCAGGGCAATCGCGCAGAGAACCCTTCCCATTGCAGTCTCGTTTCTAGTTTTAACTCTCGCGACGCAAAGCCACGATCGGTTCACTCTGGCCGCGCGCCACGCCGGGATGTAGCTCGCCAAAGCAAACGACCATGAGGATCACCGGCACCGCGATAAACACTTCCGGATCAAGCGGTCTAACTCCGTAGAGCACACTTGAAATCAGCGGAGCCATGATTCCCGACACGATCAGGCCGATCCCCAGTCCGATGCCGGCCAGACCCGCGCCGCGACTCACAATCATTTTCCCAATGGTCGAGGGCATGGCTCCCAGCGCCATACGCACCCAATCTCGTGCGACCGTTGCCCCACCATGTAGGCCAACAGACCGTAAATTCCTACCGACGCCAAGAAGTGCCACCACGGCAAATACTCCCACCAACTCCGCGGAGAAGCGGCGCGAAGCCAGAGAACCTCAATGACCTCATTCATCGTGCGGACATCGAAAACCGGCAGATTGGGATCGACTGCCTGTATCTCACGACGTATCTGCGGCTCCAGGCTGGTGGCGGACAAAGAGGTCCGGACCGTCACGCTCAATGACAAAACCCTGGATCCTCGAAACTGGTAGATCGGTCGGTAGATGTGGGGAGCTCCGGATTGGTCGAGGCCATCAGCGTTGATGTCCTTGATCACGCCAACCACGGTGCACCACGGCGAGTTGCCTGCGCCCCTAGTGCTCCTTATGCTCAAACGGCGGCCAATGGGATCGCGGTCCGGCCAGTAGGTACGAGCTGTGCTTTCATCGACGATTGCCACCTGCAGTTTGCCGGTATCATCGTCTTCGGTGAAGTAGCGTCCGCGTACTAACGAGGCCTGTAACACCTTGAAGTACTCAGGAGCCACACTGGTGACTTCAGAAAACAGACCTTTGCCAGATTCGTCGGGGCGGTCCTCGATATTGACG
>JAALOD010000120.1 GCA_013372845.1 Candidatus Udaeobacter sp. | reverse complement strand
CCCTGAGACCGGCTGCCTCTTGGTTTAAGCGTTTTCATCTTTTGGCGAATGCACGTGCCGCTCTTGCCGTGGCACAGTCAAGCGGTGCATGGCTTGACTATCGACGACGCGGCAATCTGGGTTAACGGTTTTGTTAATGACGAAAGACGAAATCGCTGGCGTGCTGGAGCAAATCGCGACTCTCCTGGAATTGAAGAACGAAAACCCTTTCAAAATCCGGGCTTACACGAATGCCGCGCGTGCGATCGAAACTTTTGGGGGAAATGTCACCGATTTTCAGGATGAAGACGCATTGTCGAAAATTCCAGGAATCGGGAAGAGCATCGCTCTTAAGATCAAGGAACTCGCGGCGAATGGATCGCTGAAGTATCTGGAGGAATTGAGCGCGGAATTCCCGTCCGGAATTCTCGAATTGTTCTCACTGCCTGGGCTTGGTGCCAAGAAGATCAAGGCTCTTTACGACAAACTTCAGATCAGTTCCATCGAGCAGCTGCGAAAGGCGTGCGAAACCGGGCGTGTCGCCGAACTGCCCGGTTTTGGCGAAACAACCCAGCAAAAGCTTTGTGATATCATTGCAAAACGCGCAGCGCACGCAGGTTCGTTCCAATTTGGGCAGGTCGCAGCGGAAGCGGAAACATTGCGGTCTGATCTTGCGGCGCACAGCGACGCTTTGCAGGTCGATCTGGCTGGAAGCTACCGGCGACGAAAAGAAATCGTACACGATTTGGATCTTTTGGTGGCGACAAAAAAACCCGAGAGCGTCACAAAATTTTTCGTCTCCCATCCGCTGGTGGAATCGATTATTGCCCAAGGGCCCACCAAATCGAGCGTGCGACTGCGATCGGGCGTGCAGTGCGACCTGCGTGTGGTGAGCACGACGGAGTATCCTTTCGCGCTCGCTTACTTCACAGGAAACAAGGAACACAACATCGAATTACGCAGCCGCGCGCTTCAGCGTGGCTGGACGCTTAACGAATACCGGTTCGCTCCGCTTCCGGTCGATCCGAAAGCGAAAAAGAAAGGGCCGGTAAAAAAAATTCCAAGGGTGCACGATGAAGCAGGTGTTTATCGCGCGGTCGATCTCGATTTTATTCCGCCGGAGCTACGGGAGAATTGGGGTGAATTCGAGGCTGCCGAGAACCATGCGTTGCCAAAACTCATTGAAAAGGAAAACTTGCGCGGCGCATTTCATTGTCACACCACTGCGAGCGACGGGCATAACTCCATCGAAGAAATGGCGGACGCCGCGCAAGAACTGGGACTTGAGTACCTTGGAATCGCCGACCATAGCCGCAGCTCGACTCAGGCACATGGAATCGACGAAGCGAAGCTGCGCTTCCAAATCGCCAGCATTCGGGCGTTGAACAAGAAGATGCGCGGCTTTCGCCTCTTTGCGGGTGTGGAATGCGATATTTTGCGCGATGGTTCGCTTGATTTTCCAAACGAAATTTTGTCAGAGCTCGATTATGTGGTGGCTTCTGTTCATTCCGTTTTCAACTTAAGTGAAGCGGACATGACCCGGCGCGTGATCCGGGCCATGGAGAATCCGTTTGTTACGATGCTGGCGCATCCAACTGGCCGCCTGCTCCTCAAACGAGATCCGTATCAAATTGAAATCCCGAAAATCCTCGATGCAGCAGTGCGCACCGGGACGTGGATCGAGCTCAACGCTGCGCCGAAACGCCTCGATCTCGACTGGAGGTGGTGGCCATTGGCGAAACAAAAGGGTGTTAAATGTGTGATTAACCCGGACGCACATCGCACGGAGCGACTGCAAGATTTATGGTTCGGGATCGGAATCGCGCGCAAAGGCTGGCTTACCAAGGCGGATGTGATGAATTGTTTACCGCTCGGCAAGATCGAGGACGCGTTGCGGGCGAAGCGCGAGTCGGTAGGGCGCGATCGCTGAGCGCGCCGAAACTTCACGGACGGCCCGGCAGTCCGTCCCTACCACTAAACACTTTCCCTTTGCGGCATAAACATGGTGAGGCATTTGCAGGCCCCCCCGGCTTTGATGAATTCGCTCATCGGCAGTTCGTGGCAGCGATAGCCGCGATCTTGCAGCGTCGCGACGAGCCGCGGTGCGCCTTTGGGCAGGACAATGTCCCGTTCGATGACGACCGCATTGCATGAAAAGTGCGTTGCTTCCTCCGGCGAAACGTCGATCAATCCAGTGACATGTTCGCGAATTGCCCGTTGACCGTAATCATCGAAGGCAGACGGAAACCAAAACGCCGTCCCGTCCGGTAGTGGGCAAAAGCAGGTGTCGAGATGATAAAAGCGCGGATCGACCAATTCTACTGAGATTACCAGACAGCCAAGGATGTCTGCCAGGGCGCGATGAGATTGAATGTCGGAACGGAATTTGTAACCGCAGAACAGTGCATCGCCGCCAAAAAGCGCGTCGCCTTCGCCCTCGAAATAAAGATTTCCCGGTAACCAATTCACTTCATAGTCGCGTTGTTCCATCCATTTCGCGAAGAACGGCTGCTCGCCCGCGCGCTCCTTATGGCGAAAATTACTGGGGATAAATTTGCGCCAACCGTCAACCCAGCATTGGCGGTGAAAACCATATCGGGAAGTCCGGGCTGGGGTGAAATCAAATGAACCTCGCAATCGAGATCTGAGAGTCGCGCATGCAATTGTTTCCACTGCTTTTGGCAAAGCTGCCCGGCGCGGGCGCGGTTCATCCAGGGATTGATCTCGTACTCGATGCCGTAGTAATCGGGCGGACAGAGAAGCAGCTCGCGCATAAGACTGGCAATCTACTCGCGAATGCGGGACTCAGTAAGATAATCGGCCAACTCCTGCAGAAACGGTTCTACGTCTGTCACCAGGCCGATCGCTTGCAGGGGCTGATGTTCGACCGCTCTCTCCACGGCAGTTGGATCGATATCGACGCATACTGTTTTTACCGTGGGCGCGAGCATGCTGGCCACCGCAAGCGAATGCTGGACTGTTGCCAGCAACATCACATGAGTTACGTTGGCGAGCTTTTGTCGCATGACTTTTTGAGCTTCAATTACATCCGTCGTCACTCCAGGAATCGGTCCCTCGTCGCGAATCGCGCCAGTCAGTACAATATCAACGTCGTGGCGGACACAGGCATGCATGACACCGCGAGTGAGCAGTTTTTGCCGCACGGCGGCGGAAATTCCGCCGGCCTCGCGAATGGCATTGATGGCACGCAGATGGTTCTCATGTCCACCTCGCGCAAAGGCAAGATCGGGATTCATTCCCAACGAGGTTCCGTAAAGAGCGCGTTCCACATCATACGCGGCAAATGAATTTCCGGCGAAAAGGCGATCGACATAATCTGCTTCAATGAGGCGCACTAAATGGTGACCTGCGCCGGTTCGTACAATTGCAGGGCCGGCGACAATCGCGATTTTGCCCTTCGCGGTGTGTGCGCGCCGCAACTCCTCGCCCAGCTCGCGAATGATGGCCGATTTTGGTTCGTCGGCATCAACGATCGTATTGATGAATTGAAAGATATCAGTGCGGGTGGTTGAACGCTGCACCGGCACGACGCGGATCCCCTGCTGACCGACCACAATTTCGTCGCCCTTGGTAACGTCGAAAAACTTGACCGCCCGGGCGGCTTCTTTTTTTCGATCAAGCGCAATCGCACTATTGAGCATTGCGGGACGCACCTCGATTTCCTTGCCGCCGAACCGAACAAACGTCTGCTGATTAGTCGTCACGTAGAAATCGCCGGGAAAAACTCCGTCTACAGGCGCGCTTGCTAGTTGGACATTTGCACGCTCAATCACTTCGGCACCGTGCTGGCGAAGGCGCAGCATCAGTTCGTCAAGCGCTTCGCCTGTGTCCGCCGACACTTCAATCCGCGCGAAGCTCTGGTCCGCGCGTCGTTCGCCAATCTTGATCTCGCCGATCTTGAAATTCGCGCCATGGGTCAGAATTTGATCCAGAACCTTAGGCAAAATAAGAGAATCGATAATATGCCCGCGTAACTCGATCGTTTCCGAAACCATTTGTAAAACTTAGCTGATCAGAGTGACAGCGCCAGTTGTGCAAGAAAGCCTGCTCGCAATTTCCGATCTCGTGGTTCAATTTCTCTTTCGATATGGAAAAACCGAGCGCGCGCGGTCCCTCACCGAGTCGCAAGGCGCATCGCGCGCTGGGACAGGTTCTAAATCGAAAACCGAAACGACCACCACGCCTGCCTGCGAAGAAAACTCTCACAACCACAGGCCCCGCGGCGAGCCGTTAGAAAGTCATCGCCATGCACGAGCACCTGCCAGCTCTCGCCGTGAAGATCGCAAAGATGCTGTCGATCCAGCCGGAGTACGTGGTGACGCAGCCCGCGGAGCTGCGAATTCTCGGTGAAATGTCGAAGGCGGATGTTAGAGAGTTTGCAAAAGTCACGGCTGGCGTGTGATTCGTCGTCTCGGGGCGGCAGATCGAATTCTACAATGACGCAAGCCGCGGGCTGGCAACGCTGTGATGGTTCCTGCGGTGTTGACGCCACGGCGCGGGCTACAGCACCACTGGACAGCGCAGAGCTGTTAGCTTACCAATGCGCCAGCCGTAGTTAAACGAAATGGAAGCAGCGAAAATTTATTTTATTGCTTTCGGCGTTCTGACGATCGCCGGCGGCATTGTCGGTTACGTCAAGGCAGGCAGCGTGGCCTCGATCATTGCCGGGTCAATCACTGGGGTGCTACTACTTGTTGCCGCATTTCTGCTTCCCGAACATCGCGCAATCGGGTTGGCAACTGCATTCATTATCTCGCTTTTACTCGCCGCGCAGTTTGTCCCCAAATTCATACGAACCGGAACAGTCATGCCTGCAGGGATGATGTCGATCCTAAGTGTGATCGGGCTCATCGCGGCTATTGTCGCCTGGGTAAAAAAGTAATCGCGTGGGAAGAATTCGTCTGCGGACGTGGCGGCGGCTGGTGCTGGTGATTTTCAGCGCGCTCTTCGCTGCGATTGTTTATCGCTGGATCTCACTCGAACGCCTGCAACACGTTGCGCCGTTGGAAGTCGTTACTACGCCGACTCCCACCCCGACGCGGCCGCCCCTCATCACTGGAAAACTGGACACCGCAAAATTGTTCAACGGCATCACACTGCATTCAACAGTCGAGACGATGCCTGGCGCCGATGCAACGACCGAGCAGGCCGAGGCAGACAGCTATGTGCTCGATCTTAAATTGCAGGCGCGAGTGCCATCGCCAAACAAGACCATTGAAGAGCTGGCCAAGGTCAGTCCGCAACTACCGGCGCTTTTGCCCGCATTGGCGACGATGCTGCCGCCCGATCCGGTTTCACCACTCTACGCTCAGCTCTACGATACGAAAATCAGAATGCTACGCGAAAACCTCGCTCGCCTCGATCTAGTTCTTTCGCGGCATAACTTTTTCGATTGCCAAACCGTCTTGCAGCTTCAGCATCCCCAGACGCACCGGAAAGCCCTGCTTCTCCAAGCGGATATGGACGTGGACGCTGACGGGTCTGATGCCGATCGGATGCCCATTGGCACTGGCACACCGGCAAATTTCAAGCCGTCTACCAGTTATCGCTGGCCAAAGAAGACATCCGCGCCTAATCCATATCTCGCCGCTACCGAAGACCGATTGAATCACGCGGAAGCTGAGTTTGCGCTTTCGACTACGACTCCCGCCCGCAAACGTGATCTGCGCAACATCATCGCGCAGTTGCGCGCGGAAGTCGGCACGTTAAAAAAGTATAGCTTCCTGATCGGCGCGACCGACCCTTTTCTCGTCGTGCCGGGGGCATTCATCCATGGCAGTGATCCGGTTAAACTTGGTGACTACGCGCTCGTCATTTTCGGCAACTCGATCTATCCGGCCCTCGTCGGTGATGTTGGGCCTAATGACAAAGTCGGCGAGGCGTCGCTGCGTATTGCAAAAGAGATCAACACGCTTTCGACGCCGTACAATCGCCCGGTAAGCGATCTCAAGGTGACTTACCTGATCTTTCCTGATACCGCTGACAAGCCATTTGGTCCTCCGGATTTGGAAAAGCTTCAGGCGCGCTGCGAAACGCTCGTCAAGGAAATCGGTGGAGCGAGCGTACCGCTGCATCGCTGGGAAAATATCATCCCGCCTTCGCCTACGCCCAGTCCGGTATCGAGTCCCCTGGCGTCGCCGAGCGCAACAGCGTCTCCTTCATCAAGTGTATCGGCCGCAGCTTCTGCTTCAGCATCGCCAACATTTGCGTTTCCGATTCCGAGCCCATTAGCGACCACCCCGTCTAATTCGACGGTTGCGCCGACGAGTTCACCCGCCGCAAGGCGAAGCCCGATCAAGAAACGCAAGCCGTGAACGTCGAATACGGGCTGAGCTGTCTAACTTGCTTCCAGTTCAAAACCGTTACCTCCTACGAATGATCATCCGTGATGCTGTTGAGGCTGATCTGCCGGCCATCGTCGAGATTTACAACGCCACTGTTCCAACGCGCATGGTGACGGCCGAGCTTGAACCAACCACGGTCGAAGCGCGATTGGCGTGGTTCCGCGAACATTCACCAGAGCAATATCCCTTCTGGGTCGCAGAGTTGGACGGTCGCGTGATTGGCTGGCTCGATTTCAAAAAATTCCTACCGCGTGGCGCGTATCGCGGCACGGCCGAGATCAGCGTTTATGTCGATGAAGAATTCCGGCATCGCGGTGTGGGGCAGCGATTGTTGGAACACGCGATTGCCCGCGCACCGTCGCTGGGTATCACGGCCTTGGTCGGTCTCATCTTCGGACATAACGAGCCGAGCTTGAAATTATTTCAGCGTCTCAGCTTTGAGCGCTGGGCATTTTTACCGCGGGTAGCGCAACTCGATGGCGTCGAGCGCGATCTCGTAGTGATGGGTCAACATTGTCCGGCGCGCTCCCCTGCGATCGCGAAATCGCGGGTTCAATCACAAACCGCCAATCATTTCAACGACTCCTTGAACCTGATGCATACGCTTATGGAGTACCGGCAGGAGCCGATTCATTCGAAGCTACTAAAAATCCGCGACAAATATTCCATGTTGCATCTGGACGTGCTGATTCTGATTTACCACTTTGCGAAAATTTGCTCCGGCAATATTCTCGAGATCGGCGCCTTCGTCGGTGGAGCCACGATTGCCGCGGCGTTCGGCGTACGCGATTCGGGAACACGGAAGAAGATCATTGCCATCGAACCGGGCGGCAGCGTTAAACACAAGCGGCTCGGTACGCGCAATATTTTCCGCGACTTGGAACGGAACCTTGCCAGACAGCGCGTGTCGGAATTGGTTACTACTATCAAGGGCCGTTCCTTTGATCCGACAACAATCTCCGCGGTCAATGAAATGCTGGGTGCAGACAAAGTTGGTCTCCTGATTCTTGACGCCGATGCAGCCAAGCGACGCGACATCGAGTGCTACCGCGAGAGATTTGCTGACGGGTGTTGGATGGTGATTGACGATTATTACGGCGCCGATGCCAATGCCAAGATCACTCCGAGCCGAGCCGACATAGATTCGCTGACCACGGCGGGTTGTTTGCAGGCACTGGGCTTTTACGGCTGGAGCACATGGGTCGGACGCTGGCGTGGCCCTCAACGGTGAAGTTGTTCCTTAGAAGCGTAGACGTTGAAGATAGCCCCCACCGTAACGCTGCAAGGGTCCTAACGTTTACATTCGGCTAGGCTTCGGGGCCGATGACGAGATGGATCACACCGTTCGGCGCTGAAATGAAGAAGCCGTTGAAGTCCTCGCTAAGCTGCTCAACTTCATCGCGCCGCGTTACACCATGCACTTTGAGAAAGGATGCGGCCGCTTCGCTGTCGTTTGTTTCGAGCTCCAGCCAGATATCCGGATGACTCAGGTTTGGTACCTTGTCGATCCAGAGCCGGTTTGGACCGAACTGGAAAATACAGCCATCTTTTTCTTCGTCGATTAAAGGTAACCCGAGCGTGTCACGATAAAAGGACACCGTCTGGTCATACGTGTGGCTGGGGCATTTGATCGCGATGTTCGCTCCGCCGGAGAATTGCGGGCCTTCGAGCTTTGCAACCATACTTTTGAGCCGGTAGAAAGTTAAGAGGTTACAAAGTTAAAAAGGGGTAAAGATTCAGCTCAGCGATCCGCCGATACGTTGCAACTCTTTGAACCTTTTAACTTGTTTCAATGCTCCACGACTCCATCACTCCGAGCCGGTTCCACCGGGCTGAGTCATTTTGACTGGATCCAGCGCGCGTTCCAGTTCTCTTTCGGGCAAGACTTTTTTCTCGCGGGCGATCTCGCGCACAGTGCGGCCGGTTCTTGCGCTTTCTTTCGCGATTTCAGCCGCGCGATCATAGCCGATCTTGGGCGCGAGACTGGTCACCATCGCCATGGATAGCTCGATCAATTCGCGGCAGCGCTCCTCATTCGCCACGATGCCGCGAACACATTTGTCGCAGAAAGCATCGACCACATTTGCCAGCAGCCGGATCGACTCGAGAAGATTATGTGCCATCACCGGCATCATCACGTTGAGCTCGAAGTTTCCATTGGCTCCGGCCCAGGTAATGGTCGTGTCGTTGCCGATCACTTGTGCGCAGACCATCATCACTGATTCGCACATTACCGGGTTCACCTTGCCCGGCATGATGGAACTGCCAGGTTGCGTCGCGGGAAGCTGGATTTCGCCGATCCCGCATCGGGGACCGCTCCCGAGCCAGCGGATGTCGTTTGCAATCTTAAACAAGCTGACCGCAATCGTTTTCAAGTGACCGCTCACTTCAACGACCGCGTCTTTTCCGCCTTGCGCTTCAAAGTGGTCTTTTGCCTCATAAAAAGCGATGCCAGTGTGTTGCTGCAAATGTCGCAGCATTTTTTCTGGAAGATTAACGTGACGGTTTAGACCGGTGCCCACTGCGGTCCCGCCGAGTGCGAGCTCACGCAAGGCTTCGATCGACTTCTGCGCGCGTTCTTTGGCATAAGCAATCTGTTGCGCATAACCGGAGAATTCCTGCCCAAGCCGAACAGGGGTGGCATCCATTAAATGGGTTCGACCGATCTTCATGATATTCCAGAACTCCTTCGCCTTAGCCGCAAGTGCGGTGTGCAATTTTGCGAGAGCCGGGATGAGGCAGTTCTTTAGTTGTTCCGCCGCGCTGATATGAATGGCAGATGGGATCACGTCGTTGCTGGACTGGCCCATGTTGACGTGATCGTTGGGATGCACCAATTCGCGCGAGCCGATTGGCTTGCCTGCGAGCTGGGCGCATCGATTCGCGATGACCTCGTTCGCGTTGGTGTTTGTGCTAGTGCCCGAACCGGTCTGGAAAATGTCGAGAGGAAAATGGTCGTCGAGTTTTCCTTCAACAACTTCTTTAGCCGCCTGCACGATCAGCGCTGAACGCTGCGCATCAAGCAGCCCCAGATCATGATTCGCTTGCGCTGCAGCCCATTTAATCAAGCCAAGCGCGCGAATGAACGGCCGTGAAAACCGGTAACCGCTTACCGGAAAATTTAGCACTGCGCGGTGAGTCGACGCGCCGTGGAGCGCAGACGCCGGTAGCGTCATCTCGCCCATCGAATCTTTTTCTGTTCGGGTCGGCTCCTCCGTCATGCCGAACGGTGTGCGCTAACGCTAAAGTCAGCCCCAGGCAGGGGCTCACGTTCATGGTGATCGAGCGGAGGTGCCTTCTGAAAAACAGTGATGAACATCGGCGGTATGTTTTGCAGGAAGTACTCTGATTCGGCGCCTTCGAAGTGAGTCGCGTGCTGCTTCAATTCGTTGGTGACTTGATAGATGATGAAACTTCCACCCGGCGCCAGCGCGTCATACGTTTTTTGCAAGAGCGCGCGTTTCTTCTCAATTTTAAGGATGCTGAACGGAATACCTGAAAGGATGTAGTCGCAGGAATCGATACCGTGACGTTTCAGTTCGTGTGGCAACGAGGCTGCATCGCCATGAATCACGTGCACACGCCGGTCGCCGGCAAACTGGCGTTCCAGATCGCGCGCGAACGCTCGGTCCAATTCGAACAGAAGCAGATTTGAATCCGGACACATCTGTCGCGCAATCTCGCGCGAATGTACTCCTTCGCCCGGCCCGTACTCGGCGATCACGCGTGGCTGGCTAAAATCCATCTTGCTGGCGACACGTTCCACCAGCGCCTTGGAACTGGGGATGATTGATGCGATCTGAAACGGCCGTTTCAAAAACTGCTTGAAAAACAGGGTACTCACGAGACGCGAACAGTCGTCTTGCACATCGAAGTTGTCCAGTCGCGAAGTGACGGTACTAACGATACGATTTCTCCGTGTGTAAAATTTTGTTGAGTCACCGTGGTCTCGATATCTCGCTTGACTCGTTTCCAGTCCCCGATCAGTTATCATTTCCGATCCCATCGCGCGGTTAGCTCAGTGGTAGAGCACTACCTTGACACGGTAGGGGTCAGAGGTTCGAACCCTCTATCGCGCATATCTATCTTCATTTG
>JAALOD010000012.1:41217-46897 GCA_013372845.1 Candidatus Udaeobacter sp. | reverse complement strand
GCATAGCTCATTGCCGCTACAAGCCCAACTGTTGAGTTCAACAGTTGTCGGCCCAGGAAGAAAATCAGGACAATTGTAGCTATATTGACCAGGAGCAGCCCTACATGAATTCCCGTAGTTGTTTGTCCAAAGATCGACATGATCACGGCGTAGGCCGCATAGGTGCCAGGGAACTTCATGTTGTAGACGAGCTTGTATGGTGGAATGCCTTGTAACATCAGTTGCCCGGCATAGGCGTATTCGCCTTCATCGCGCTCGAGCGGAATTCCAAGGAGTCGAATCCGGATTACGATGACGACGCCGAAGATGATAACGGCGAGGATCCACCAGCCAAAACGCAACGTTTTGTCGTTGATCTGGATTTTATCGGTCACGAAAGCTCTTTTTTCGGATGAAAAGCTGCGGGTTGCAACAAAACGATTTCCATTGCACTGCCTCTTCTTGAATGGCGCTTAACATGGCAATCTTGCGCAAGATTTCTGGCCCTGTCTTTTCCCGGCGCGGTCTTGCTTGCGTTTTTGCTTTAATTTTGGCGGCAGTGACGATTTTTGCCTACCGCCCCGCGTGGAATGGTGGATTCCTCTGGGACGACGACGTCTACATTACAAATAACGAGCTGCTGACGGCGCCCGACGGTCTGCGTCGGATCTGGTTTTCGCTCGATTCTCCTTCGCAGTATTTTCCGCTGGTTTATACAACGTTTCGCGTCGAGCACGCGCTTTGGGGACTGAACACAAGAGGCTATCACTGGGTCAATCTTGTGCTGCACGTTGCCAACGCGCTGCTCGTTTGGGCGGTGCTGGCGCGGCTAAAGGTCCCGGGAGCATGGCTGGCTGGAGCAATTTTTGCGCTCCATCCCGTGCAAGTGGAATCAGTCGCCTGGATCACGGAACGGAAAAATGTGCTCATGGCCTTTTTCTTTTTGCTCACGCTACTTGCCTGGATTGCGTTCGTTGACGGAAGAACGAAGCGGCCCTGGCTGTTCTATGGACTTGCCCTGATCCTCTATCTACTGGCGCTTTCGGCCAAGACAACGGCCTGTACGCTACCCGCAGCATTATTCTTAATTTTATGGTTGCAGAGGACGCCCATCAGTTGGAAGCGAGTTTTCCAGATTATTCCCTTTCTTGTTCTTGGCGTCGCCATGGGCGCACTGGCGATGTGGTGGGAGCGGTACCACCAGGGGACGAGCCGTGCCGTTTTTACGTTCCTGAGCCCGATCGAACGAGTTCTCGTCGCGAGCCGTGCCGTTTGGTTTTATCTCAGCAAACTCATCTGGCCATCTAATCTGACATTTATTTATCCGCGATGGGATATCGCGCCGACTCATCTGCTCAACTATTCGTGGCTGTTAGCGGGAGTCATCGCATGCGGAGCTCTCTATTTTCTGCGTCGATATTTGGGACGCAGCGTCGAGGTCGCAGCGGGATTTTTCGTTGCGACCCTGAGCCCGGTGCTGGGATTCATCATGCTTTATACATTTCGCTACACGTTTGTAGCCGATCATTATCAATACCTGGCCTGTATCGGTCCGATCGCCTTGGCGTCCGCCGGTCTGGTCAATTTAGCCGACACGTTTAAGAACAGCCGCACCTTAGTCTTAAGCGCGGCGCTCGGTGTCGTGGCAGTGTTGGTGACACTGACGTGGCGACAAGCTGCAATGTACGGCAACATTGAAACGCTCTGGCGCACGACTCTGGCCAGAAATCCCGGTTGCTGGATGGCTCACAACAATTTGGGCATCGTGCTATTCGAAAAAGGCCAGCTTGACGACGCGATTCGGCATTACCGGACGACGCTCGAAATGCAGCCTGACTTTTGGGATGCCGATTACAATCTTGGCACCGCCCTTCTGGGCAAAGGCCAGGTGGACGAGGCAATTTTCTATTGTGACAAAGCGGTCAGGATGCAGCCAAACGATCCAGATGCCCAAGTGGCATTCGCCAATGCTCTTCTTCAAAAGAAACGAATCGACGACGCGATCGTTCACTACCAAAAAGCGGTGGCAATACGTCCCGATTACTTTCTTGCCCGTTACGGTCTCGGCCACGCTCTGCTTGAGAGAGGGAAGCTCGATGCTGCAATTGAGCATTCTCGGGCCGCCTTGCTGATCCAGCCTAATAACGCAGACTGTCACACGGTCCTGGCCGTTGCTCTTGATGAAAAAGGTCAATCCGCCGAAGCCATCGAACACTACGAAAAGGCGCTCGAGATTTCTCCTCAATCCATTTCCGCCTTGAATAATCTGGCGTGGTTGCTGGCCACATCTTCCAATGCGCCATTGCGAAACGGGGCGAGGGCGATTCAACTCGCGGAGCGAGCTGACCAACTTACCGGAGGCGCCAACGCTGTCGTGCTGCGCACCTTGGCAGCGGCATATGCGGAGGTTGGCCAATTTGGAAAAGCGATTGAAAGCGCCCAGGCTGCGATGCAGCTGCGGCGGAGTCAGGGTGACGATTCGTCAGCCACCGAGCTTCAGCAAGACATCGCGCTCTATGAGTTGGGGTTGCCTTATCGTGAAATGGCGAAATAAGGACGGTACGCTAAGCCCACGTGACTCGTGGTTCGTTACCCCCTCAGGCGGGTTAAAATGGACGATCAATCGTGTGACGATTCAACGCCATCAGAGTTCATCGCGCAGAATTTCGAACACCTTTGTGCTCTCCACTACTCCGGCCAGAGCGTTTGTTCCGGGGCCATTGCCAAACGCGACTACGTCTTCAACGGTGACCAGGGCGGATTTCGCGTAAAACGCGGCCGGCTCCGGCTGCTCCGTCTGCGATTGTTTGCTCTGATTTTCCTCTTGTTTACCTGGTATCTTCGCGGCTCCGTACGATTTATCGCCATTCGGTCCAGTCGCCCACGTGATCCAGGGCTGTCCGGCAGAATTAAAACCTAAGAGAGCGATGCCGCTATCTTTGCGAAAAGGGAATCCATTCAGGTTTAATCCGCCGAGTGCCACATCACCGCAGACTATTATCGTCGATTTCTCTCCGCCGTAACTTCGCGCGATTCCAACTGCGCGGTCCAGTTCCACCGTTTGACCGAGAGTCCTTTCTCCGTTGTTTTCCTGCGCTGCCCTTCGCATTAACCCCGCATCCACCACCAGCAAATACCCGCCTACGTTGTACTGGAGCAATTGGATTGCCCGCCTCACCATATCCGCGAGGCTCGGCTGCTGACTTCTTTCTTCTACCTGGTTCACGAATGCCAGATCTTCTTTGCTAAAAACGCCGACCAGTTTCGGGCGGCGCCACGCGGGAACCGCGTCCAGATCGGCTCGGGTCCGAACGATATCGAACCCGTTGCCACGGAGTTCGAGTAACAGATCGCGGCTGTCCTGTCTCTCCCCGCCTTTTGTGATTGGAAGAAATTGCGCGGCTCCGCCGCCCATTGCGATGTCGATGTTTCCGCGATCCACAAACTCAGCTGCAATCTTCTCGGCATCGCTCGACTCGGTGGGATGTGCGTAAAAGGCCGCGCTCGTCGGATCAGTGAGCTTTGTGTCCGTTATGAGTCCCGTGGCCCGTCCATATTCCCGCGCTAATTCAACGATGCTCTTGATCGCCTTCCCGTCGACATTGATCGCGACGGCCCGGTTGGCCACTCTCTCGCCTGTCGCAATTGCGGTTGCGGCGGCCGCCTGGTCCGGAGCTGCGAAATCCCTTGAATAATTCATCACCAAAGCTGCATGAGCCATTGAATCCAGGTTCAAGCGTGTGCCGGCGCCAGCGGAATAGGCGCGGGTAGGGGCAAGCCGGGCAGGGGAAAGGCCTTCCCCAACAAACAGAATAATTCCGAAAGGCTTCCGGATGACCCAGTGCTGAAAATAAAGAACGCCAATTCCGGCAAAGGCGATGAGACAAAAAAGTGCCAGTAACTGGTTACGCCACTTCATTACCTTCCCTGTAGCGGCGGTCTACGTGTCACCCTGTAGCCTAGCGAAAGCGGATGACCGTCGCAAATGCCGTGCTGCAATCGAAAGAACGGCTTGTCGATCTTCTCATTCATCGGCAAAGTGCGCGACGTATGGCTGGTCCAGTAATGCTTATCATTCGCGATGGCTGGGGCATTAATCCTGGCGGCGCGGACAAGCGCAAGGAAAATGGCGATGCAACCCTTCTCGCGTCGACTCCGTTTCACGACAAGCTCTACCGGGATTATCCAGGCGCCAAGTTGAGCGCAAGCGGAGGCGACGTCGGTCTGCCCGAAGGACAGATGGGCAACTCGGAAGTCGGCCACCTAAATCTGGGAGCTGGTCGGATCGTTTACCAGGATCTGACGCGAATTAACAAGGCGATTAAAGAAGGCGAACTAACGCGCAACCGAGTTTTGCAGGAAACCTTTGCCAGGGCCCGCGGTCACCGGCTTCATTTGCTTGGACTGGTTTCAGACGGCGGTGTGCACAGCCATTATTCGCACATGATCGCGCTTGCGAACGCGGCGCGGGAAGCGGGCGTCACAGAAATCTTCGTTCACGCGTTCACCGACGGGCGCGACACGTCACCGACCGGCGGCGCCACTTACCTAAAGACGTGCGAGAAAGAACTCGAGAAAAGCGGCGGGCGGATTGTAACGGTTGTGGGCCGGTATTTTGCGATGGATCGCGATCGGCGCTGGGACCGCACCAAAAAAGCGTGGGACGCGGTGGTTCTTGGTCGCGGCGAAATCTGCAAATCCTCTCCCTCGTTGGCTGTGGATCAGCAATACAAAAACGGCAAAACGGACGAGTTCATGCCGCCATTGATTTTTTCTCACGCGAATGAGCAGCGGGTGCGGGATGGCGATGTGGTTTTGTTTTTCAACTTTCGCGCCGATCGTGCCCGCCAATTATCACAGGCGTTTTTGCTGAAGGATTTCGACGGCTTCGACCGCGAGGTATGGCCCCAAATCCACTTCGTCACGTTGACGCAATACGATGTGACCTATTCTTCGCCATTTATTTTTGCGCCCGAAGAGCTCGCCGACATCCTGGGCGAAATCGTCAGCGCAGCTGGCAAACGCCAATTACGCATTGCCGAGACGGAAAAGTACGCGCACGTGACCTACTTCTTTAACGGAGGCATCGAGAAACCGTTTCCGGGCGAAGACCGCAAATTGATTCCTTCACCAAATGTCGCCACCTACGATTTGAAACCGGAGATGAGCGCGTTCGAGCTCACCGATGAGCTGCTTGCGCGGATGGCGAATTACGATCTGATAATTCTCAACTTCGCGAATCCCGACATGGTCGGCCACACGGGCGTGATCGAGGCGGGAATCAAAGCTGTAGAGACCGTGGATAAATGCATGGCGCGAATCATCCCGAAACTTCTCGAACTTGACGGTAAAGCCATCGTGACCGCCGATCACGGTAATTGCGAACAGATGCGCAACGCTGATGGTTCACCCAACACTGCCCACACCAGTAACCTTGTGCATTTCATTTACGTAGCCAACGATGCTGCACGATTTCGGTGCAAAGACGGAATTCTGGCCGATGTCGCGCCGACTCTTTTATTTTTGCTTGGACTGCCGCAACCCAAAGCGATGACCGGGCACAATTTGATCGTGCCAGCTTAGCGTGCCCTGACCTACGTCGAAGGAGTTAAAGATTTCGGGTCCCCGGCGACTATGTCGTCGAAAGTGATTTCCAATTTTCGATTCATTACTCGCGTCCCGGCCACGGCGATTCGGTGCA
>JAALOD010000012.1:4327-30999 GCA_013372845.1 Candidatus Udaeobacter sp. | reverse complement strand
TGGTAGGGGTTCTGGAATTGCACATCAACGAAGCTATCGAGTTCGAACCAGGTGATTGTCCTGTCGTCGCGGCGCGTTTCCAGACGGTTGCGAACGCCCACCCGCCACACCGTCCAATCAGCGATCGAGTCGATCGTCGTGAACTGCGGAAAGTCAAGTGCCCGCGGCTGCGTCGAAGGTTGAAACCGATCGAACCCCAAAATTGCTGTTGGGTTAGGTCCATCCTCTTTCACATAAGAAAAGTCCGTGAACGGTTGAATAACATGCATGAGTCCGTCCAGTCCGACCGCGCGGCTTTGCACGCTCTCCCACGTACGTGAGATCTTGAATGAAGCTTCCGCACCTGTGTCGAAAACCGAGCGAAATGTGTCTCCGTCGAACTTTACTGGATTAGCCAGCGTCGGAGGCGGAAGAATAAAATTGGGTTCGAGCGGATTTGATGGCGGTATGAAGGTTGTCGATCCAAGGTCAAATGTCTTGCCATAATAGGTTCCGCGATAGCCAACCCGTGGCACGATCGAAAGCCACCCAAAATAAGTGTTTGGATAAGTTAGTTGATGGAAGGTATCGAAACGATACGTGCCATAATTCTCGAAGCCTGAGTCCTGAGGGAATTGTAGCCGTAAATTGGCAAACCCGGTCTCGCCTTCATAGAAAATGGGTCCGCCGAAAAGACCATGACGTTTGATGTCCAACACAACTTCCGGCTGGCGTTCGGTTGTGGTGAAAAACTCATTCGCCTGAAAACGTTCGATCGCCGTGAGCGTATAAAAAGGATCCGTCTTTGCCACCGCGATCACGTTGTCTGGAACGGGATCGATGCGGAACTCCCCTTGAAAGAAATCCTGCATAACAAACTGATCGCTGAGCTTGGTGAGATTGGTGATGCCATAAATATCGTCTGTAAAGTTGGTCGTATCTGCCAGGCTAACCCGGTATCGTCCGGTCGGAACGTCTTTTCGCGGAATGTTGGTTTCATTCAGGTTCGGATTTTGGTCCTGGAGATAATACGTTTTGAGCCGCGCCTGGCTGTCGTTGAAGTAATCTATGACCGAATCAAAGCCCACGGCGACACCGCGCCGGCCCCGATAATCGAGCCGGAACCGCCCCCTGATGTCGTCTGTGATTGGGAAGGTTACTTGAGTGAGGAGCGACGGCCCCCATGAACTTAAGTACGCCGGCGAAATCGTGAAACTAAACGCGTCGTTGAGCGATTGGTACAGATAGGGCCACCAAAAAATAGGCACCTTCCCCACGTACGCGGTGACGTACTGGAAAATCACGCGATCGTCTTCGTAAACGCGAATCGTTTTTGCGTGGAGATGGAAGTCGTTCTTCGGTGAATCGTGAGTGGTAAACGTGCCGTCCTTTATCAGATAACCGTTCTCAGAAATTGAGGTCACATGGCCGCCGGTCAGGAAATAAGGTTCCGACTCGGTGCGCGCATTCAGCGCTCTGATTTTTTTAGTCTCAGTGTTGTAAATGCCATTCTCGGCGATGTACAAGCTCGTGTCCCGATAGATTCGCACGTGGCCTCTCAACTCCACGTCGTGCGTAGCGGGATTGTACTGCGCGTAATCGGCGTAGATGTCCGTGTTGCCAATGTGGATCGCGACGTTATCGCGCGCCGTGGCCAGGCCATTCTCATATGTCGTCTCCCCTGTAGAAGTGATTTCAATGGGAGCGTTCTCCTGAGTCTTGATCTTTCCCTGGATCAAACCGGCACTCGCCAAAAGAGTGGCGATTAACAAGACCTGCGTTCGCATGGCGCACGCCGAACGTACCGCGCCAGAGGCGCCCTGCAAAGCCAAAAGCGCTGTCACGCAATAAGGGGAGGCAGTAAGCACGAGCCGGTTTTGATGCGAAATCATCGCGCGTTCTGTCTTGATTAACCAATCAATTGACGGTTTTCTTCATCCCGACGTGAGCAAGTCTGTCGATCAGATCTTTGTTAATGCAAAGCAATGGCTGCTGTCGTGGCTGATGCCAGCCCCCGCCTGGGTTGTCCAGATCGTGTCGAGTTTGATTAATATTTTCGCGCTCCTTGCTGTATTCCTGACGCTGTTCGCGCTCATGTCGGTGCTGGAGCGGAAGATTCTCGGCAGGATACAAAATCGCTATGGCCCCAACCGCGTTGGGCCATTCGGGCTTTTGCAGCCGGTGGCCGACGGTATCAAGATGTTGATAAAGGAAGACATCGTGCCCGCGCGTGCGGACAAGCTTGTGCACTTCCTGGCGCCAATTCTCATTGCTGCTGCGGCGATTCTTGCCCTTGGGGTGATCCCCTATGGGCGGAACATGACGCCGTTTACAATCGACGGCGGCATCCTTTTCTTCTTTGCGGTTGGATCGACAACGGAGCTTGCGGTCTTCATGGCCGGTTGGGGAAGCAATAACAAGTTCTCGATGCTCGGCGCGATGCGCGCGATCGCGCAAATGATCAGCTACGAGCTGCCGCTCATTATCACCGTGCTCCCAGTGGTGATGGTGGTTGGCGCGCTTGTGCCCGACAGGATTGTCGCGGCGCAGGCTGAATACACGTTGGGCGTCGTGCCGCGCTGGTTTGTCTTCACGCCGTGGGGCGCGACTGCGTTCATCTTGTTTTTTGTATCCGGTCTCGTGGAGTCGAATCGCACTCCGTTCGATGTGCCGGAAGGTGAATCGGAAATTGTAGCCGGCCACATGACGGAATATTCCGGGTTCAAATACGCGACTTTTTTCATGGCAGAATACATCGGGATGTTTGCCATCACTGGGCTCGCCGCGACCTTATTTCTGGGTGGCTGGCATTCGCCCCTGTCCGTCTTGGAATTTATTCCGTCCTACGTCTGGTTTTTCGCGAAGCTGAGCGCGCTGTTATTGGTTTACGTCTGGCTCCGCGGAACCTTGCCGCGCACGCGGATTGATCAAATCATGAATTTTGCCTGGAAATTCATATTGCCAATGTCTTTTACCTGCGTCATCGCTGCAGCTGTCTGGCATTATGCGGGTCGCGGCTTGCGCGGATGGCTTTGGTCGTTTGTGGTGATTGCGATCGTTTACACCGCTCTGTCGATGTTGCTCGACACGCAAAGAAAGTTCGCGCCTCGCACTTACCGTTTCGCCGAATGAGCAGCGCCGCGTTCGTTCTTATCGCTATGGTGACACTGGCCGCCGCGCTGGCAGCCGCCACGCTGCAAAAGCTCATGCACGCGACGTTGAGTTTTGCTGTTGCGCTTGTCGGCGTCGCTGCGTTCTTCTTTCTGCTCGGCGCGGAATTTGTCGGTCTGGTGCTGGTATTCGTCTACATCGGTGCGGTCGCAGTACTAATCGTTTTTACGATTCTCCTGACCCGGCGTGATGTGGGAAAAGATCGCGGCGCTAACTGGGGCGGTGCATTGCTGGCTGTTGCTGTATTCGGCGGTTTGGCGTGGGCGGTTTTTAAGACGCAATCGGTTGCCATTGGCGCCCCACACATTCGAGCACTGACTGTTAAACGAATCGGTGAAGCGTTGATGACCAGTTATGTCTGGCCATTGCAATGCGTGGGGCTTCTTCTCACCGCTGCGCTGATCGGCGCACTGGTTCTTGTGATGGAGGAGAAGCGGTGACACCGACGCTCCAAGTCTTCCTCATTGTTTCCGCTGCCCTGTTTTCGACGGGGTTGCTTGGGGCCCTGAGTCGTCGTCACGCCATCTTTATTCTGATTGGGATCGAGATGATGCTTGCCGCGGCAAACCTCAATTTCATTGCGTTCTGGCGCTTCAGCCCGCAATCGCAGCCACCGACCGGCGTTATGATCGCGATTTTCTCAATTGCCATTGCCGCCGCTGAAGCCGCAGTCGGTCTCGCTCTGGTAATCGCCGTCTATCGCCACTATCGCACAACAAACGTCGACCACCTCGACCAGCTCAAAGGATGAGTCGCTGGATCATCGATCATCTCTGGTTGATTCCTGCGGTGCCGTTCGCGGCTTCGTTGGTAATTTTGAGTTTGCCGAACGGGCGACACAAAAGTGCAGCTTTACTGGCGGTCGCCGGACAAATTGCCGCGCTCGTAATGTCGTTCTTTGCGTTCCTGGCGACGCTGCAAGTGTCCGGATTCCGCGCCGTTCAGAATTTCACGTGGTTCACCTTCGGCGACCATGCACTGCGTCTGGGATGGCTTCTGGATCCGCTCGCAGCCGTCATGCTGATAATGATTACGCTCGTCGGGCTTTGCATCTTCGTCTTCAGCATTGGTTACATGGCCGGCGACAAGAATTTCGTCCGCTTCTTCGCTTATCTCTCGTTTTTCTCCGGCGCAATGCTGGGGCTCGTTATCTCGAACAGTTTGCTTCTTTTGTTTATCTGCTGGGAACTGGTTGGTCTGGCGTCGTATTTGCTCATTGGGTTTTGGATTGAGCGACCGAGCGCCGCGGCAGCGGCAAAAAAAGCGTTCATTACCACCCGCATCGGCGACCTGGGATTTTTCCTTGGTTTGCTCTGGCTCTACGGCCGTAGCGGTAATCTTCTCTTTTACGATGGCGGAAACGGTTGCCTGGAAAGTGCCGGTCTTGCCATGCTCGGCGCGAGCGCCGTATCTGTTGCGCTTCTAATTTTCTGTGGTGCGGTGGGCAAGTCGGGGCAATTCCCGCTGCACGTCTGGTTGCCGGATGCGATGGAAGGTCCGACGCCGGTTAGCGCATTGATCCATGCCGCAACAATGGTTGCTGCCGGCGTTTTCCTGGTCGCACGAGTGTATCCGATCTTCTCGTTAGGCGCGATCGACGGGGTGACTTCGTCACTTACTGTCGTCGTGTGGATTGGCGTGATTACGGCATTAATGGCTGCGCTCATCGCAATAGCGCAGGCTGACATCAAACGCATCCTCGCGTACTCGACTGTGTCTCAACTCGGCTTGATGATGGTTTCACTCGGCGTGGGCGGCGTCGCCGCCGGGATGATGCACCTGCTGGCGCATGGTTTTTTCAAAGCGCTGTTGTTTCTCGGCGCTGGCTCGGTCATTCACGGTTGCCACGGCGAACAGGACATTCGGAAAATGGGCGGCCTGCGCCGGCTCATGCCGGTTACGTTTTCAACTTATGCAATCGGCATGATGGCTCTCAGCGGCGTGCCGCTCTTTTTTTCCGGCGGTTGGACGAAGGAGGAAATCCTGCACGTGACCGCGGATTGGCCGGCTTCCCGCTTACCCTATTATTTTCTGCTGGCTGGTGTCGTCCTCACCGCGCTCTACATGACGCGGCAAATCATCTACGTCTTCTTCGGTGACCGGCGTGCTGCCTCTCAGCACGCTCATGAAAGCCCGCGAGTCATGACGATGCCGCTAATCGTCCTCGCGAGTTGCGCAATTTTGTTCAGTGTAGTCCTGACGCCAGCATGGCCCTGGCTGCATCACTATCTGACGGACGAACCTGCACACTTCGAGTTCGCGCGCCTGATTCAGCCGACACTCTTTCTTTCGCTGGTTCTTGTAGGGGCGGGCGTTGCGCTCGGTATTGGGATGTATCGCAAAGCCGGTGCGCAAGATCGACAGCGTCCCGCCGACACTGATCCGCTCGAATTCGCGCAGCCCCAATTGTTCCGGTTCCTCGAAAATAAAATGTGGATTGACGAGCTTTATGCTCGCACGGTCATCGCGTTCAGTTGCCTGAGCGCGCGTTTGTCCGATTGGATGGACCGTCATTTCTGGGATCGCCTGGTGCGCGGATTCGGCGCGGTTGGTCGACTCTTCGGAACTTTCGCCACCACTGTTGATGAGCGCGGAATCAATGCTGGGGTCGATGAGACGACCGTAGGCACCCGTGGTCTGGGTCGCCTGATGTCCGCTGCGCACTCGGGGCAAATCCAAACATATCTCGGCGTCATCGCGATCGGTGTGCTGGCGCTGTTGCTTTTTTACGCATGGTTGGCCTGATCAGCGCGCTCATCCTGATTCCTCTGGTGGGCGCGCTCGCGCTTTTTATCGCCCCGGAGAGAAATGCACGTCCAATCGCTTTGTTGGTTAACGCAGTGGCTGCGTTTGACGCGTTGGCGTTGTGGCGGCACTTCGATATAGGGGCTGCCGGCATTCAATTGGTCGAACGGCACGCATGGATTCCCGCAATTGGCGCCGAATACCTCGTTGGCATCGACGGTTTGAGCCTGCTGCTCGTGTTACTTACCTCGCTCATTATTCCCTTTGCGTTTCTCGCGCAGAGGATGGACCGCGGTTTTTGCGCGCTGATGTTGATCATGCAATCGGCGCTCTACGGCACATTCACAGCGCAGAACTTTGTTCTCTGGTTCTTGTTTTACGAGATGAGCCTGATCCCAGCGTTCCTGCTGATCAAAATCTGGGGGGGTGAAAATCGCGACCGCGCTGCGACGAAGTTTTTCCTCTACACGTTTCTCGGAAGCGTGGCAATGCTGCTGGGATTCCTCGAAATCTATCTGGCCAGGGGCTCTTTCGATTTTGCTACCCTTGCTAGTCTTGGTAAAAACGGATTGCTTACAGGTAAGCTCGCCTGGCTCGCTTTTGCCGGAATCTTCCTTGGACTGGCGGTCAAAGTGCCGTTGTTCCCGTTCCACACCTGGCTGCCAGACGCATATGAAAGCGCGCCGACGGGCGTGTCGATGGTGTTGACCGGCGTGCTTTCGAAAATGGGTGTTTACGGTTTCGCGCGCCTGTTGCTCCCGCTTTTCCCAAACGAAATCAGAATCATCGGCCCTTGGCTGCTGGCGCTGGCGATCTGCTCGATTGTTTTCGCTCCGCTGGCAGCGTGGGCCCAGTCCGATCTTAAACGAATGGTCGCGTACTTGTCGGTCAACCATCTGGGCTACTGCATGCTTGGCTTGTTCGCAGTCGCTGTCTCGTCCGTTGGCGCTGCGATCGACACGCAAGCGGCATTGAGCGGTGTGTTTATGCAGATCTTCAATCACGGGATCACGGCCGCTGCATTGTTTTACCTGGTCGGCCTTCTCGAGCAGCGTCGCGGACTGCGTGGTATCGATGACTTCGGAGGATTGATGCAGCGGACACCGCTTCTATGCGGTTGGATGAGCGTCGCCATGTTTTCGTCGCTCGGTCTGCCAGGTCTTAACGGTTTCATTGGCGAGTTTCTGATCTTTAAAGGTTCATTTGCCATTGCGGCATCTTTTACGGCCATTGCGGTGATTGGCCTGCTTGTTACAGCGATCGTTTTCGTGCGCGCGATGCAAGCACTCTTCAGTGGACCACTGGCAGAGAGTTGCAACGCTTTTTCCGATCTCTTGCCCAGGGAACAGGTTGCCATCATCCCTGTGACACTCCTTATGTTCGCCATCGGTCTCGCACCGCAATTCATATTCAACATTTTCAACGCGACCGTCGTTCAAATGGCGCGGCTATTTAGTTGAGGTTCATCGCGAATGAACAAACAGACCATTCCCGCTGAGCAAATCGCGTTACGGATCCGGCATTTTCGCGGCGAAAAGGTGCTGCTCGATTTTGATCTAGCCGCTCTCTATGGCGTCGCGGTCAAAGTCTTGAATCAATCAGTGAAACGAAATCGCGAGCGATTCCCGAACGACTTCATGTTCCAACTTAGTGATGAGGAGGCACGACTTTTGAGGTCCCAACTTTTGGCTTTGGAGAATCGACAAACCATTGAAAATGAGGGTGCTGAAGCAAACTGGTCACAATTTGTGACCAGCTCTCGTAAATACCGGGGGACCAAATATCGGCCCTACGCATTCACCGAACAAGGTATTGCCATGTTGTCGAGTGTCTTGAACAGCAAGCGCGCTGTGAAAGTTAATATCGCGATTATGCGCGCGTTTGTGAAGCTGCGCTGGGCGCTCGAAACAAATCGCGAACTTGCCAAGAAATTTTCCGAACTGGAACGGCGTGTTGACAAGCATGACGACGAAATCGCTGCGATCCTGGAAGCGATTCGACAGTTGATGACCCCGCCAGAAAAGCCGCGACGCGAAATTGGATTCCATGTCCGGGAAAATGCGGCGCCCTACCGAACGCAGAAGAAAGCTAAGCATGTCTGATCGAGCGACGTCGCACTTTCAGATCGGTTGGCGGCTATTCAAAGCGCGCGCCAAGTACACGCAACTGGGCGCCTTGTTTGTCATTGCTTTTTTGCTTAACGCGGCTGGAGCCGCAATACTCGGCCTCGGGCTGGTCATTTCTTTTCCAGTGTCGCTTCTGGCAATTGCCGGATTTTATCGCTCTCTTCAGCGGGCTACCGCATGATCGCCTGGACGATTTACCTCACGTTCGCGGGCGCAGTGGTGCTGCTCGTTTTTCCTGACGTTCTAGCGCGCTGGATTGCGCTGCTAACAGCCATCGCCGGTTTCGTCTTAGGCATTGTTGCATTTGTTCGCACACCCGTTGCCGATCTTGCTCACTTCATGACGATCGTCAGCGTGCCGTGGGTGCCACCGTTGGGAATGAATTATCACCTCGCTGTTGATGGCGTCAGTCTTACGATGGTTCTTGTCACGGGCATCTCCGCCGTAAGCACCGTGTTGTTTTCATGGGATGTCGATCATCGCCAGCGCGAATTTTTCTTTTGGTTGCTGCTCGTGGTCGGAGGTTGTTACGGCGTTTTCCTCAGCGCTGATTTGTTTTTGCTCTTCGCATTCTACGAACTGGTGATCGTGCCGAAATACTTTCTCATCGCCATCTTCGGGTCGACCAACAAGGAGTACGGCGCGATGAAGCTGACTCTCTACTCGTTCTTCGGGGGGATGTTCGTTTTTGCCGGGATTCTCGCAGCTTATGCGACAGCCGGCTCTCTGGATCTGAGTCAACTGGTGCAATTCCACTTTAGTCCGCAGCTGCAATCATGGGCATTTCCCGTGTTGTTCCTCGGGTTCGCTGTGCTTGCCGGCATCTGGCCATTGCATACCTGGGCGCCGACGGGCCACGTCGCCGCGCCCACCGCAGGGTCGATGTTGCTTGCTGGTATCGTGATGAAACTGGGCGCTTACGCAGGTCTGCGCGTAGCGATGAATCTGTTCCCGGAGGGATTCCATGCATGGAGCAAATGGATCGCCGTCCTCGCCGTGATCGGAATTGTTTATGCAGCAGCCGTGGCGCTGCGCCAACATGATCTGAAATTCGTCATTGGTTATTCGAGCGTGAGCCACATGGGTTTCGTGCTGCTAGGTCTGGCTACGGCAAACGCACTCGGTGTTTCTGGAGCCGTTCTGCAAATGTTTTCGCACGGGGTGATTGCGGCGCTGCTGTTCGCTGTTGCTGGACGGATGCTCTATCGACGCACTCATACCCGCGAGCTCGACGCGCTCTCGGAAATGAATCTGAGCCATGCGCTGCCTTTCGCCGCGTTCGCTTTCGTAATCGCATCCGCCGCGTCGATGGGCATCCCCGGTTTCAGCGGGTTTGCCGCGGAAATCACGATCCTGATTGGGGTATGGAAAACCTATCCCATCGCGGTTTGGATCACGGGTGCCGGCATGGTCCTTGTAGCGGCTTTCACCTTGCGCGCGCTGGTGAAGTCTTTCTTTGGTGAGGTGCGCATGCAAACAGGCCGCGTTTCTACAGACGCCGATTGGAATGAGCAATCGATAACGCTCGCTGAGAAGTGCGGCGCTTGTTTGCTCATGTTCGCCACGCTTGCGGTCGGGCTTTATCCCAAATTTCTGCTCGATCGCATCATGCCGGCAGTGGAAGCGATGAGATTTCTAAAATGAGCGCAGCACGCGAACCTGATTGGGGAGCACACGCAGGATGCGTGCGCTGCCCAGGCAGCTACGCTTGCAACGCGATAGAGCCGACATGAGTTACCTCGAGCTCATCAAACTTGCATCACCGGAGGCAGTCGTTGTTATCACGGCGCTGGTGGTCCTCGCCGTTGGCCTAACGAGCCGCCGTACGGGGACAATTTGTTCCGGCATTGCCGTGCTTGGCCTGGCTGGCGCCATCGGCGCAGTACTCATGTTGCCCCGAAAGGCAAACCTCTTCGGTGGGATGCTTGTGATCACGCCGCTTACGTCGCTTTTCAAAATCATTTGCCTCGCGCTTGCCTTTTTCACGATCTGTCTGGTTCGGTCAGAAAAATCGCTGCGTCACCCGGGCGAATATCTGGCGATCATTCTTTTGGCAACGGTCGGTCTCATGTTGCTCGTTGGCAGTGAAGAGTTGCTCATGATTTTCATCGGGCTCGAACTGCTGGGCCTCTCCCTTTACGTGATGGCTGCATTCGACAGGAACGATGCGCGATCCGCCGAAGCAGGTCTGAAATATTTTCTATTCGGCAGTACCACCAGCGCGTTCACGCTTTTCGGAATCAGTTTGGTCTATGGCATGTCGGGAAGCACTGGCCTGGCTGCGATCTCGGACAAATTGGCGGCCGCGCCGGTGCAACCTTTGCTTGCGACAGGCATCATCATGACGCTCATCGGCTTCGCGTTCAAAATTGCTGCTGCGCCGTTTCACTTGTGGGCCCCTGACGCGTATCAGGGAGCACCCATTCCGAGTGCAGCGTTTATTGCTTCGGGATCAAAGGTTGCCTCGTTCGTGGTGCTTGGGAAAATCGTGCTGGTGGGCTTCGGCCCAGTCCATGGGAGTTCGGCATGGCACGCGATGACTGCGGGCTGGTCGCCGGTCCTCGCTGTGCTTGCCGCTTTGTCTATTCTAATCGGGAATCTCGTCGCACTGGCGCAGACGAATGTTCGGCGGCTCCTTGCCTACTCCGCTGTCGCGCATGCCGGCTACACGCTGCTTGGACTGGTCGCCGGAAGCCGGGACGGATTTTCGGCGACACTTTTCTACGCGGCTACTTACGCGATCACACTCGTCGGTGCGTTCGGAGTCGTCGCAGTGGTGCGCGGCGAAACTGGTGGCGACGATCTTAAAAATTTTTCTGGACTGGCCGCGCGTGCGCCATTGCTGGCCGGTTGCATGGCGGTCTTTATGCTCTCCCTGGCCGGCATACCTCCGTTGGCCGGATTTTTCGGAAAGTTTTATCTGTTCAGCGCTGCGCTGCGCGCTGGTGGAAATTATGGCCTGCTCTGGCTGATTGCGTTGGGGCTCTTTGGCAGCTTCGTCTCGCTGTATTATTACCTGATCGTGTTAAAAGCGATCTTCGTGGATCAGCCCTCGCTTGAGACCTCTTCATCGCCTGATCGCTCGTCGTCCGATTTGCTGCAACAAATCACGGTGACTGTGCTCGCAGCAGCAATTCTCCTTCTCGGGCTAATGCCAGACACTCTGGCGGCACGAATTCTTGCTGCGGTGTCATGAAAGTTTCCGACAAAAAAAGCGTGATTAACACTTGACTGTCGCGGTATAAGTTTTGCATCAAATCGAGGAAGCACAGACTGGAAGAGTTGATGAAGTAAAGATGGGCAGCATCAGCCAGTTTATTGATCGGCATTTCCGTCACTTCAACGCGGCAGTGCTCAAAGATGCCGCCGACGCCTATACCGCGCATCTCCAGGGAGGCGGGAAAATGATGATTACGCTCGCCGGGGCAATGAGCACTGCCGAACTTGGCATTTCTCTCGCAGAAATGATTCGGCAGGACAAAGTCCACGCTATTACCTGCACCGGCGCCAACCTCGAGGAGGACCTCTTCAACCTCGTCGCACGCAGCCATTACGAACGGATTCCTCATTATCGCGAATTGACTGCGCAGCAGGAGGAAGAACTCTTGCGGCGTCATTTGAATCGCGTGACCGACACCTGCATTCCGGAAGAGGAGGCGATGCGACGGATCGAGCACGTCGTGCTGGACGCGTGGGTGAGCGCCTCGCAAAAGAAGGAGCGAAGATTTCCGCACGAATTTTTCTACAAGATTTTGCGGGAGTGCCGGCTGAAGAAATTTTACGAGATTGACCCGGCCGACAGTTGGATGATCGCCGCTGCGCACAAGGATCTCCCAATTTTTGTGCCTGGCTGGGAAGATTCGACATTGGGGAATATTTATGCCGCGCGCTGCATGACAGGCGTGATCGCTGATGTGCACACTGTTCGCTCCGGTATCGAATATATGATCGCTTTGGCGGAGTGGTATCGCCGGATGTCGCAGGAGTCGTCGATTGGCTTCTTCCAGATCGGCGGTGGGATTGCAGGCGATTTCCCAATTTGCGTTGTGCCCATGCTCAATCAAGACGTCGTCGCCACACTGGTGCCCGAGTGGGGCTATTTTTGTCAGATCAGCGATTCAACGACCAGCTTCGGATCATATTCCGGCGCGGTGCCCAATGAGAAGATCACTTGGGGCAAATTGAATATCGATACACCGAAGTTCATCGTCGAATCCGACGCCACGATTGTGGCACCGCTCATATTCGCCAAAATTCTGGGTTGGTAGCGCTTGGCCCGCAGAGACTTTCCTTCGCGCCCGCAATTCACGAATAAACCAAAGCGTGGACCGCGTTCGATAGCGCAAAGCCTGTTTTGATCCGATGGTCTGAAATGCTGTACGTCGTCGCCACACCAATTGGCAATTTGGGCGACGTTACGTTGCGCGCACTGGAAATTCTGAAGTCAGTCGATCTGGTCGCTGCCGAGGACACGCGGCATTCCGGGGTGCTGCTGAAGCACTTTGGAATCAAGAAGCCTTTCATCAGTTATCATGAGCATAATGAAGCGATGCGCACGGCGGAACTGGTTGTACGCCTCGCGGGAGGCGAAAACATTGCGCTGATCACGGATGCCGGAACGCCAGGATTGTCCGATCCGGGCGCGCGTCTCGTTCGTGAATGCATCAAACGGGAGCTTTCATTTACAATCGTTCCCGGGCCATCATCGATCCTGACCGCTCTCGTCGGGTCCGGATTTTCAATCGAAAAATTTTGCTTCCACGGATTTCTCCCAATCAAAAGTGGACAACGCGAGCGCGAGTTGCGAGTCGCCGCCGAATCGGGTGAGACCGTAATCTTCTTCGAGTCGCCTTATCGATTAACCAAAACCCTCGCCGCATGCATCGATGTCATGCCAGAGCGGCAACTTTGCGTTGCTCGAGAGCTAACAAAAAAATTTGAGGAATTCCGACGCGGCACCGCCTGTAAACTCCTTGCGCATTACGAGGCCCACCGGCCGAAAGGCGAGATCGTGCTCGTCATTTCCGGATCATAGTGGTCTCGCTGCCGAGAAGTGCCTGTGACAAAAGTCGCCATCCGCGGCAGGAAGTGGATCGGCAGCGCCGCTCTCGCGAATAAACGAGGCGCATCCGCCGTCAAACTCCGACTCAAGTCAGCGTACATGTTTTGGAAACAATGCGTCCCGAGATCGCCTCTATCGAAAATTCCGCACGCTCGTGCAGTCTGTGTGCGATCCCGGTCTCCCTGGCGCTTCCCATTGACGGGACTTTACCTACTGAGAACGCTTTCACGAACAAAGGGGCCGCGCGCAGCGATTATGATGTAATGACCCGCTCGCTTTGGTTGCTCAGGCCCTTGCTCGCGGGACTCGTCATTACCCTGCTGCAACTTGCGATGGCGATGGGCCTGCTTGCGCCGGAAGGCTCCTTTTCGGAGCGCTACGCCACGCTGGTCCAGCACGACAGTTATTGGTTCATGAACATCGTGGATCGCGGATACCATACCATTGTCCCGCCCATCGATCACAAGGTGATGGAAGTATCAAACGTCGCTTTTTTTCCCGCTTATCCTGCGATAGCGGCTGCGTTTCGCTACGGACTTAACATCAGCACCCGCACAGCTCTGTTGATCACTGCTCAGCTCGCTGCCTGGGGGTTCTGGAGTTATTTCTTTCTTTTTTGCAAGCGCTGGAACATTTCGCCCGCACTGCAAATTTGCGGCGCGTTATTAATCGCCGCCCATCCTGCAGCATTCTTTCTAATTGCCGGCTACTCAGAATCGTTGTTTTTGATGGCGCTGCTTGGCTTCATTTATTGGAGTATTGCGGAGGGGCGATCCGCGAAATTCTGGGCGGCTGCACACGGCATTGTCATGTCGGCAACGCGGATTGTCGGAATTGTATGCGCAGCATTTCCCCTGGTGCGCTCGGTTTTTCAAACTCGATGGCGGGGCTTACTTGAGTCGAAGCCGTGGTTTCGCAAGGAGAAGCCGGCGATCGTTATGACGCTGGTTGCAAGTTTCGGCGCCGTGGGATTTTTCACTTATTCGCAACTGCGCTGGGGCCACTGGGATATTTATATGCTTACGCAGGCAGCCGGCTGGGGAATCGTTCCCGATTATTTGGCGGTGTTTAAGCCCTCTAGTTATCGCTGGTTCGTTCCGGCTCTGAACGATCCAACGGAGGCGAGCCAAATGTCGATGACGTTGGGTGCCGTGCTTTTTGTCGGTATCGCCATTTGCGAACTGCTTCCCGCAATTCGAAGGCACGCTGATTTACCAATTCGCGCCGGCATCTATTTCTGCGCCTTCGTGATCTATTATCTCTCCGTCAGCGGAGTGGCCTGCGTGGATATGGAAAGCATGCTCCGCTACGAATTTTGCGTGCACGCACTCATCGTGCTGGCTCTTTTGAATTTTCTGCGTCAATTTCGCACACCGCCGGTGCTCGTTAGGGCGTTTGGCATGGCGGCAGTGGCGCTGCTCAGCGCCGCTGGGCTGTGCGTGCAGGGCTGGTACGTCTGGAATTTCACCCGGGGAAACTGGGTTGCTTAGGAAGATGAAAACAAGAGTGGTTATTATTGGCGCGGGCCCGGCGGGTCTAACAGCCGGCTATCTCCTGTCCAAGGAGGAAGTCGATGTCGTTGTCCTGGAAGCCGATCCTATTTACGTCGGCGGAATTTCCCGGACCGTGACCTACAAGGGTTTTCACTTCGACATTGGCGGGCACCGTTTCTTTTCCAAGTCGAAGGCGGTTGAAGATCTGTGGAGCGAGATTTTGCCTAACGACATGCTCGTGCGCCCGCGTTCCTCGCGGATTTTTTACAATGGCAAATTTTTCTCCTATCCGCTGAAGCCGTTCGAAGCGCTGCTCAGGCTGGGCCTCTTCAGGTCAACGCTTTGCATTCTTTCGTGGATGAAAGCGCGCCTGTTTCCGGTGCGAAATCCACGGAATTTCGAAGAATGGGTAAGCAATCAATTCGGCAAACGGCTCTTCAACACATTCTTCAAGAGTTACACCGAAAAAGTTTGGGGCATGAGCTGCAAGGAGATCTCGGCCGACTGGGCTGCGCAGCGAATCAAAGGCCTTTCGCTCGGCAGCGCCATCAAGAATGCCCTGATTCCACAGCGTTACAACGGAGACCGCACGAACGTAATTAAAACGCTCATCAATTCCTTCCGCTATCCACGGCGAGGTCCCGGCATGATGTGGGAAGCATGCGCGGAAAAGATGAAGGCGCTGGGGGGCAAGCTTGAAATGGGCTGCAGGGTCACGCGCTGTTCCTACGACGAAACCTCCGGGAACTGGACGATCGCTTACAACGATCGACAAGGTGATCTCCAAACAATCGAAGCGGAACACGTGATTTCGTCGGCGCCTATGCGAGAGCTCGCCTGCGGATTGTCACCGAACGTGAGCGAGCGGACAAGACACGCTGCCGAAAGTCTCAAGTATCGCGATTTCCTCACGGTGATGTTGATCTTGAAAGATCGACACATGTTTGATGACAACTGGATCTACATTCACGATCCAAGCGTCAAAGTCGGTCGCGTTCAAAACTTCCGCTCCTGGTCGCCGGAGATGGTGCCGGAGCCGGACAAGGTCTGCTACGGCCTCGAATATTTCTGCTTCGAACACGACGGACTCTGGGATTCGAGCGACACTGAATTAATTGAGCTCGCCAAGCGCGAACTCGTAAGAATTGGACTGGCGAAAGAAGGGGACTTCATCGATGGCTGCGTTGTCCGCCAGAAAAAGGCTTATCCCGTTTACGACGACGACTACGCGCGGCACGTCGCTACGATCCGGCAGGAATTGGACACGCGTTATCCGAATCTGCATCTCGTCGGCCGTAATGGCATGCATAAATACAACAATCAAGACCACGCCATGATGACTGCGCTGTTGTGCGTCGAAAATATTTTGGCAGACACAAAGCTTTACGACCTGTGGCAGGTTAACAGCGACGCCGAATATCACGAAGCCGGCCCCGCAGCGGCTGAAGAAACGACCGGCCCCGGGTTACGGCTTGTCCCAACGCGCGTCGTCGCTGCTCCCGAACTCGCTCCGGAAGGGTAGCGCACGCGTCTCGCGTGCTGGCGAACGCGTCCTCGCGGTCGCGAACTTTTCTTTGAGCATCTCTCTTCCAATCCCGGCGCCGCCAATCGAAAGATTGTTTCGGTGTGACGCCAAAACCAACACGCGAGATGCGTGCGCTACCCATTCTGGAACTCTTCGACAGGTGGACAGGAACAGAACAGGTTTCGATCACCGTAAACGTTGTCGATCCTGCCTACAGCTGGCCAGAATTTGTGTTCGCGCGTCCACGTCGCGGGAAAGGCTGCTTGCTCGCGAGTGTAAGGATGGTCCCAATTCTCGGAAGCGATTTGCCGCGCAGTGTGTGGCGCTTTCTTTAGCATATTGTTTTCGCGATCCATCTTTCCCTTGGCGATTGCCTCTATCTCTGCGTGGATGGAGATCATCGCGTCGCAGAAACGGTCGAGCTCGTGTTTAGGTTCACTTTCGGTTGGCTCAATCATCATCGTCCCAGCGACCGGCCAGGAAACCGTTGGCGCGTGAAATCCGTAGTCCATCAACCGTTTTGCTACGTCTTCCACCTCAATACCTGCGCTTTTCCATTGGCGAAGATCGACGATGCACTCGTGCGCAACGAGTCCGCGCTTACCCTTGAAAAGCACAGGAAAATAGGGATCGAGCCGTTTTGCGATGTAATTGGCGTTCAGGATTGCGACTTCACTTGCGCGTTTCAATCCCTTCGCGCCCATCATGCGGATGTACATCCATGTGATCGTTAGGATGCTGGCGCTGCCATAGGGTGCGGCAGAAATGTTGCCGCCTTTACCCCCTCCGTAACGGTAATCAGAACCGCTCCCATTCCGCGGATGCTTCCCATGTTGTCCTTTGCCAAACAGAACTCGACCGCTCTCGGGATCGAGAATGAATTCTCGCGGAAGGTATGGCGCGAGGTGCTTGGCCACTCCGATTGGTCCGATACCCGGGCCGCCGCCGCCGTGCGGAATGCAGAATGTTTTGTGCAAATTTAAGTGACAAACATCGGCGCCATAGTCTCCGGGTCGGCAAAGGCCGACCTGAGCGTTCATGTTTGCGCCGTCCATGTAAACCTGGCCTCCATGCGCGTGCACAATGTCGCAAATTTCGCGAATCGTAGGTT
Source organism: Candidatus Udaeobacter sp. (assembly GCA_013372845.1). Lineage (GTDB taxonomy): Bacteria > Verrucomicrobiota > Verrucomicrobiia > Chthoniobacterales > UBA10450 > Udaeobacter. The sequence goes on along the minus strand of JAALOD010000012.1, from coordinate 13,787 downwards.
CAAAGACGCCATGCGTTGAGGGATATGTCACCATCAGCGCGGCGAGATCGCGCGCGTGCTCTTCGGCTTTGGCGCGCAAATCGGCAAGATCGATGTCTCCATCCTTCAGACAGGCCACGGAGACAACCCTAAACCCAGCCATATTTGCGCTCGCCGGGTTCGTGCCGTGGGCGGACGTCGGGATGAGGCAAACATTTCGGTGCCCTTCGTTGCGCGAAGCGTGATACTCGCGGATCGCCAGCAGGCCTGCGTATTCGCCCTGAGATCCAGCATTCGGCTGTAATGAAATCGCGTCGAATCCGGTAATTTCGGCAAGCCAGTTTTCGAGCTGTTCGCACATCTCCGTATAACCGGCTGTTTGTTCTGCGGGCGCGAACGGATGCAGCTTGGAAATTTCCGGCCACGAAATCGGAAACATTTCCGCTGTAGCGTTCAATTTCATCGTGCACGAACCGAGCGGGATCATCGAAGTAGTCAGTGAAAGATCTCGTGATTCGAGCTTCTTGAGGTAACGCAGCATTTCCGTCTCAGTGTCGTGCGTGTTGAAGACCGGGTGGGCGAGCAATTCGGAAGTGCGAATTGCAGATTGCGGAATGCGGATTGGCGGTTCGCCCAAGTCATCGTCGGCAAAATCGCGCACGGATGTCCCGCGAAAGACCGACATCAATAGCTCGATGTCGCGTGGAGTTGTCGTTTCGTCGAGCGAAATGCCGACTGCGCGCGGACCGAGCGGACGCAGATTGCAGTCTGCTTTTTCGGCGTGCTCCAAAATGATCTCGCTCGAATCGACCTCAACACGAATTGTGTCGAAGAAATTTTCGTGCGCGATTTTCAAGCCTAGTGCGCGCAGACCATCCGCGAGTTGACTTGTCAGGCGATGAACTCGCTCGGCGATTGCGCGCAATCCACGGGGGCCATGATAGACCGCATACATTGACGCGATCACAGCCAGAAGAACCTGCGCGGTGCAAATGTTGCTCGTCGCTTTGTCGCGACGGATGTGTTGCTCGCGCGTTTGCAGGGCGAGTCGATAAGCGGGTTGTCCTTCTGCATCATGTGAAACGCCCACCAGCCGGCCAGGCATGTGGCGTTTGTATTGATCGCGCGTGGCGAAGTATGCCGCGTGCGGGCCGCCAAATCCAAGAGGAACGCCGAAGCGTTGTGTATTACCGACCGCGACATCGGCCCCAAATTCTCCGGGCGGTTTCAATAATGTCAGCGCCAGGATGTCGGCTGCGACCACGACAAGGGACCCGGCGTCATGCGCCTGGTTTATGAAATCCGTATAATCGTAAATTGCGCCATCGGTGGCGGGATACTGGATCAGGGCGCCGAAAACCGTGTTGTCGAATCTGAAACGCGAGTAATCGCCGATCTTGATTTCAATTCCAAGCGGTTTCGCGCGTGTTTGCACAACGGCGACCGTTTGCGGGTGGCAATTGTTAGCCACAAAGAACGTTTTGCGGTTCGGAACGACGGCGTGACAAAGCGCCATTGCTTCGGCAGCGGCGGTGGCTTCGTCTAACAGGGAAGCATTGGCGATCTCAAGCGCGGTCAGGTCGGTGATCATCGTTTGAAAGTTGAGGAGGGCCTCGAGCCGGCCTTGCGCGAGTTCAGCCTGATAAGGTGTGTAAGCGGTGTACCAGCCCGGGTTTTCCAGAATGTTTCGCTGAATGACGGGCGGCGTAATGCAATCGGAATAGCCACAGCCGATGAATGATCGCGCGACCTTGTTTTTCCTGGAAATCGCGCGGAGCTCAGCCAGCGCGTCCATCTCCGATTTCGCTTTCGGCAAGTTCAGGTCTCGATCCAGCCGGATATTTCGTGGAACAGCGGCTTGGACCAGGGACTCGAAATCTTCGAAGCCGACCTCGCGCAGCATGACGCGCACTTCTTCTTCGTTCGGGCCAATATGGCGGCGCGCGAATGAATTTGGATCGATTGTTTCTTCACGCCGTTGCATGGGAGCAGACTACGGAAAGCGAATCGCGCTTCAAGTCGGGCTCAGGCAGGGGTGATTGACCTCAATCGCCTAGGCGGTTCGGTGCACCGCCCCAACATTTACGTAGCATCGTGAATTTCCACGCCGCGGCTTTTCAACAAGGCGCGTAGCTCAGCCAGGTGTTGATGATTGCGGGTTTCGACCGTGCAAAGAACGTTCACGGCTGAGACATCCGGGCTCGCGAACGCGCGGTCGTGCACGATTTGCTTAACGCTTGCTCCTGTCGAAGCGATTTGTGTTGCCAGATCGGCCAGGCCGCCGGGTCGATCGCTAATCACGGCAGTAAATCGGCCGAGCCGGCCGTCCGCGACCAGACCGCGCTCAATTACTCGGCTGAGAACATTTGGGTCGATGTTCCCACCGCAAAGCAACAGAACCACTCGCTCGCCGGCGAGTTCTTTTAACCTTCCCGACATGCACGCGGCGAGGGGGGTCGCAGCGGCTCCTTCGACGACGCTCTTTTCTAATTCAACCAGACGAAGGATCGCCAGAGCGATCTCTTCTTCGGTCACCGTGACAGTCAGATCGACCAGCGGTCGCGCAATTTGGAATGCATTCGCGCCAACCTCCGGAATGGCGAGCCCATCTGCGAGCGTCGGACGCATCGTGATTTTTGTCGGTTTTCCCGCTTCAAGCGCAGCTGAGAAGCTCGCCACGTTCTCGGCCTCGACGGCGACAATTTTCGTGTCCGGCCGCAGGGTTTTAACTGCCAACGAAACGCCGGCGAGCAAACCGGCTCCGCCGACGGGAATAATCACCGCGTCAACATCAGGAACTTGTTCAACGATTTCGAGGCCCATCGTTCCCTGTCCAGCAATGATCGCGGGATCATCATAACCGTCGATATAAGCAAGGGCGTTTTCCGCCGCGATTTCATGTGCATGCGCCTTTGCTTCCCCGAAACCTTCTCCGTGCAGAATGACCGTTGCACCGAGTTGCTGGCACGTGCTGACCTTTATGAGGGGCGCGAACTTTGGCATCACCACTGTTGCGGGTATGCCGAGTAAGCTGCCCTGATAAGCGAGTGCTTGAGCGTGGTTGCCTGCGGAAGCAGCGATGACCCCGCGCTTCTGTTGATCGTGTGACAGTTGTGCAAGCGCATTGCGCGCGCCACGTTCCTTGAAGCTTCCGGTGCGCTGCAAGTTATCCAGCTTGCAGAAAATTTTCATGCCGGTGATTTCACTGAGCGGGATGGAGGGCGGAGAAGGCGAATAATAAACCGCCTCCGCTATGCGTTTGCGCGCCGCCTCGATGTCCTGAAATGTGACCAAGCGTTTAACTCTCGAGCGCAGCTTGCGCTGCTGCCAATCGTGCAATTGGAATCCGGAACGGGCTACAACTCACGTAATCCAAACCCAGCCGGTGACAGAACTTGACGCTCGCGGGCTCGCCACCGTGTTCGCCGCAAATCCCCAGTTTGATGTTTGGCCGGGTCTTGCGTCCGAGGTCGCGCGTTATTTCCATCAGGCGCCCAACGCCTTTCTGATCGATCGACGCAAACGGGTTTGAATCGACGATATCGAGCTCAGCGTAAGCGGGAAGAAAGCTACCAGAATCGTCCCGGCTCATTCCGAGTGTCGTTTGGGTGAGATCGTTTGTACCGAAACTGAAAAACTCGGCGTCGCGCGCGATCTGGTCTGCAACAAGCGCGGCACGCGGAATTTCGATCATTGTTCCGACAAGATAATTGAATTTCGCTCTCGTTTCCTTCGCCACTTCACCGGCTACACGCCGGACGATGTCGATTTGGAGCTTCAGCTCACGCGGAAATCCCACCAGCGGAATCATAATTTCGGGACGGACCTTGATTCCTTTGTCCTGCACTTCGGCTGCGGCTTCGAAAATCGCCCTTGCCTGCATTTCGGAAATTTCCGGATAAACGATGCCGAGCCGGCAGCCTCGGTGACCGAGCATCGGATTAAACTCGTGCAACTCGTGCACGCGGCGCGCGATTTGCTCAACCGCGACGCCTAGCTTGTTTGCAAGTTCGTTTTGTTGCGCGTGATCATTCGGCAAAAATTCATGAAGCGGTGGATCGAGAAAACGAATCGTCGCAGGCAAACCTTTTAACGCCGTGAAAATGCCAATGAAATCGTTGCGCTGGTAAGGAAGCAGTTTCGCCAGGGCACGTGCCCGCTCGTCCTTCGTGCCAGCAAGAATCATTTCTCGCATGGCGTCAATGCGATTGCCTTCGAAGAACATGTGCTCTGTGCGACAGAGCCCAATACCTTCCGCACCGAACGCGACTGCGTTTGCAACCTGCTCGGGCGTATCCGCGTTTGTGCGCACGCCCAGTGAGCGAAATTCGTCCGTCCACTTCATCAGTTTTGCGTACTCCTGATAAGTGACGCTCTTTTTCGGGTCGAGGGAGCGATCGATCAGCACCTGGACGATTTCCGACGGCGCAGTCGCCACTTCGCCCGCGAACACTTCCCCTGCGGTCCCATCGATGGAGATATAATCGCCTCGATTTAAGGTCGTACCATTCGCGCTGAGGGTGCGTTTCTGATAATCGATTTGAATCCCAGTCGCGCCGCAGACACACACCTTTCCCATTTGCCGCGCTACCAGCGCCGCATGTGAAGAGACGCCGCCACGTGAAGTTAGGATGCCTTCAGCGGCGATCATGCCGCGCAGATCTTCGGGCGATGTTTCAATGCGGGCGAGCACGACTTTCTCACCCTTCTCCGAGCGCAACACGGCCTCCTCCGCATTAAAAACAACGCGACCACAAGCCGCGCCCGGGCCGGCGGCCAGGCCGGTGCCGATCTTTTTTGCTTGTTTCGCTGATTGCCGGTCGAAAACCGGTGCCAAAAGGTGAGCCAGCGAATCGGCCGGGATACGGCGCACCGCATCTTTTTTTGTGATTAATTTTTCACCGACCATATCGACCGCAATACGAACGGCGGCGTGACCGGTGCGTTTGCCGTTGCGAGTTTGCAAAATGTAAAGGCGATTTTCCTCCACTGTGAACTCGAGGTCCTGCATGTCTCTAAAGTGACCTTCAAGGATCGCGCGGACCTTCATTAGCTCTTTGTGAGCTGCGGGCATTTGCTTCGCCAAATCGGCAATTGGATGAGGTGTGCGCACGCCCGCAACCACGTCTTCGCCCTGAGCGTTGATCAAATACTCGCCGTAAAAAACTTTTTCACCGGTCGCCGGATCCCGTGTAAATGCGACCCCGGTTGCGCTCGTTTCGCCCATGTTCCCAAACACCATGGTCTGCACATTCACGGCCGTTCCCCAGTCGTGCGGGATACCGTATTTCCGGCGGTAAACCATCGCGCGATCGTTCATCCACGATCCAAAAACCGCCCCAATTGCGCCCCAAAGCTGCGCCTGCGGATCTTGTGGGAAAGATTTTCCGGTGCGCTCTTTGATTAATGCTTTGAACCGTTGCACAAGCTCTTTGAGATCGGCGACTGTCAATCTGACATCAGGAAAGTCGTGTTTGCCGTAGCGTTCGTCTTTTAGACGTTCGATCACGGTCTCGAACGGTTCATGGTCTTCGCCCGGCCGTTTCTGAACTCCCATGACCACGTCGCCGTACATTTGCAAGAAACGCCGGTATGAATCCCAGGCGAAACGCGCGTTGTTAGTTTTTTTTGAGACAATCGCGACCACCTCGTCATTCATCCCGAGGTTCAGGATGGTGTCCATCATCCCGGGCATGGAATCACGCGCGCCCGATCTTACGGAAACGAGCAAAGGCCGGTCCTTGTCGCCGAATCTTTTCCCGACCGATTTTTCGACTTTTGCCAGCGCCGCCGCGACCTCTGCCTGGAGCGCTCGGGGATACGTCCGGTTATGAGCATAAAAGTGAGTGCATACTTCGGTGGTGATGGTGAACCCCGGTGGCACCGGCAGGCCGATGCGTGTCATTTCGTGGAGATTCGCGCCTTTGCCACCCAGTAGCGATTTCATACCGCCTGATCCATCTGCGTGTCCGTCTCCGAAGTAATAAACGTAGCGCGGCTTTTTCGTTTTTTTCACTCGACCGCGGCTACTCGCCCGTAATTTCGGTCTTTTTGATGTGCGCCGAGCTGATTTTCGAACCGTAGATTTGCGTCTTGTGGCCATATTGAGGATGCGAAAAAATCGCCAAGGAACGAACGGGCCAAAGTAGTTTCAGGTGTCGCCCTGTCAACGATCCTGAAAACTCGAAGAGTCGTGTGGTTTAGAGGTCAGAAACGGTTACAGCCGACCTGGCTGCCCAGAAAGCCGAACCAGCGATCAAGCGGGTTAAGCTGGTGCGCCTTCGTTGTTGGTTAGAACTTCAGAAATTGTTGCCGTGAAGTCATCGACGCCGGTACTCGGCACAATGATGCTGTTGCGGCGGCCATGCGCTTCTTCGGTGATGCGCAAGAATCTTCCGCGCTCGTTTTCTCGGAGCTCCACGTAGAAATGCTTGCGCTCTATCTGCAGTTCTCTCGCCTCGATGATGTTATCCATTTTCCTCTCAAGGCGCCGACTCTAACGCATCCATTTTGGGGAATGGAAGAAAAATCGGCAGAATTTGTGCAAATTCTTTAGGCCCGGGCGCGCCCCGGCCACCCTACGGTTGCCAATCCCGCACTCGAGCTTTCGATCTCAGGGCGGGGAGATATCACAACGCCATTAGGTTGCGGTGTTGCCTGCTCAATCTACAATCTCGTGCGCCCAGCTACTTGACTCCGACGGGAATCGAAGAGTACTACGCTGTTCTCAACAAGTAGCTGGGCTCGACCATGCCGCAACGAGTCGATCCAAGTTCCTATCAATCGCCTGAGGGCGAACGTCCGGCGGTTCCCGCCCCAGTCGAATTGGGGCGAGGAGCGCATGATCCTTATGCGGCGTTCCGCTTTGGGGACTTCACCTTGTTCACAGCCGGCAACCTACTTTCGATCACCGGCCGCCTGATGCTGGCTGTGGCCGTGGAATGGGAGGTTTATGCCCGCACCCATTCGGCCACCGCGCTTGGGCTGGTGGGCTTGGTTATCGCCGTCCCGGTCGTCACGCTATCTTTGCCCGCTGGCCACTTGGCGGATCGGTTCAGCCGAAAGCGCATCATTCTGGTCTCGCAAATCTTTAGCGCGCTTACCTCGATCGCGTTGGCCTTCGTTTCGTGGAAGCATCTCGCCATTCCTCCGCTTGAGCCATTGCGTGAGAGTAATCGCATCCTGGCGGCCATCGCCGGGATTTTCGAACGGCATCATCCAATCTTCCATTTCGACGACGCATCAATTCCGTTGATTTACCTTCTTCTTTTTCTCGGAGCAGTGGCTCGCACATTCAGTTGGGCAGCACGCAGTTCATTTTTTCCTACGCTGATTTCTCGTGATGCCTTTGCGAACGCGGTGACATGGAATAACAGCGTTTTTCAAATTGGATCCGTTGTGGGCCCTGGGCTCAGCGGATTGCTGGTCGCCTACATCGGGTTCCCGTTTGTGTACCTATTGGATGCGGTGTGCGCGTTTTTCTTTTTCCTTCTGGTTCTCTCGATTCGGCGCAGCAAACAGAGGCGCGACCAGAGCGAGACAGGCACGTGGAAAAGTCTCATGGCCGGACTCCGCTTCGTGTTTCGCAGAAAAGTGATCCTGGCGACGATCACGCTGGATCTGTTCGCGGTCCTGCTGGGAGGCGCCACCGCATTAATGCCGATTTTCGCCGATCAGATTCTGCACTGCGGCCCGGTTGGTCTTGGTTGGCTGCGAGCAATGCCGGCGATCGGTGCTTTTGCCATGGCGCTGGTGGTAGCGCACCTTCCGCCAATGAAGCGGGCTGGCCAAGCCTTGCTCTGGTGTGTCTCCGGGTTTGGAATTGCGACTGTCCTGTTTGGCTTGTCTAAGATCTTCTGGTTATCGCTCGGCCTATTACTTCTTATCGGCGCATTCGATAGTGTGAGCGTGATCATTCGTGGTTCCATCGTGCAACTGGTCACGCCGGATGAAATGCGCGGACGCGTTTCGTCGGTGAACAATATTTTTATCGGCACATCGAACGAATTCGGTGCGTTGGAATCAGGATTGACGGCTGCGCTGTTTGGTCCGGTGATTTCGGTCGTTGCCGGAGGCATTGGGACAATGCTGGTTGTGTTGGGCGTTGCGTTTCGCTGGCCGGAGACGCGCAAGATCGGCGCGCTGGACCGGACCTTGCGATGAAATGGCCTTGTTGTAGCCGGGGACCTCGACCGGGCCGGTATCAACGACACCGGCTACAGCTAAAACGCGCCGTGCAATGAAATCGTTCCGTAAGGAGCGCCGCCGTCCTGGTGGTAGCGCACGTCAGCTCGATAAAAATCAAAATTTCTATACGGCTGATAGCCGACCTCGCCAGTGAACGTCACAATTGGCGAAATCTTCCAATCGAAGCCCCCGCCGGTCCGAATCTCGCTGTACGTCAGGATCGCATGATTAAGCCTCGGTATTCCGTTCGCGCTCCCGAAATCGTCATCTACACGGTAGCTGGTTTGCTTCACATTCGCCCCTACGTAAAGGGAGAGGTCCTTGTTCATCTCATACTGGAGACGGGGAGTCGGCAGCACGGCTTCAAGCAGCCACTGCGCTGCGATTTTCCAGCGAACTCCGGCAACGGGGATAACCGGATATTTCCGCTCGATATCGACGCTCACGCCCAGAACGAGCTGCAGGTTGGGACTATAAATGTAGGTGCCGCCGATGAGGAACGGAAGATTGAAATTGTCGTACCCTAAATTGTCGAACTCCGTATCGTACACACCTGGCTGACCTTCCGCCCTGACGATAATTGAATCGGAAAACTGCATATCCAGTCCCATGACCAGGCTGACTGACTGCAGGGTGTCCGGAAGCGCCGCATGATCCGGAAGTCCGAATGAGAATCGTTCCCACTCCGCGCCAAGCCGCAGAACGCCGAACTTGGTTCGCGGAGTGAATACCAGATGCACGATCGAATCGTTTTCGTCGAAATCGCGCACGCTCTTGTTAGGCCCTCGTTCGACGTCACCGCCGCCAACGTAGGTGTCTTCCAGGGTATATTCAGTGGGGACGTGACTTACGGATTCGAACCAGTTACCACTGTTTTCCTCCGCGAACATTCGCGTTGCAAATAGCAACGACGACGCTGCGCAAACAGCACAGAAAATTCTACACTCAAAGCGCTTCACTGATCAACGACCTCCACTCGTATCGCGACGAAAGAGTGTGACGGCTTTGGTTATGTTTTTCATCATCAACGACTCCGATCCGAGCCGCTCCACGCCATGCAGGGTGCCTAGCGACGCGGCGGAGATCATGTCGCCGCGCCAGACAAGCGTGGAAGATTTCCCTTCCACTGTAACAGGCCACAGCTGATATAATGTGAGAGCCACGTAATAGCCGCCGCTTGCGTAATAAAGGACGTCCGCAGCTTGATACGTTCCGCCCGCCCCGCCCCGGCTATAAGACGCGCCCAGCGTTACTACGCCTTGATCATCCACATCGAGTAGCTCCCAATACAATT
>JAALOD010000012.1:2233-4227 GCA_013372845.1 Candidatus Udaeobacter sp. | reverse complement strand
AGTAAGAGGCTGCCCGCCCTTACAAAGAAGTGCCGCTGCAGATTCAGCATCTTAGGTTTCATGACACACATATGTGACGGCCAATGCCAGATGGTTGCAAATTTTTTGGATCATCGCAATAGGGTTTCATCATGAGCGAACCGGTCATCGTGCTCGACCATCTGAGCAAGAGTTTCGGTAACGTCCATGCTGTACAGGATCTTTCTCTTCATATCGAGGCGGGAACGATTTTTGGTTTTCTCGGCCCTAATGGCGCTGGCAAGACCACGACGATGAGGATGTTGTGCGGCCTGACTCATCCGACCGCTGGTCACGCCACGATTGAACGCGCGGATGTCTGGAAGGATCGCCATTTCGTGCGAACCAAGTTCGGGTATGTGCCCCAGAGGTTCAGTCTTTATCGCGATCTGACAGTCCTGGAGAATTTCCGCTTTTTCGGAGGCGCATATGGCGTGCCCGGTGCGGAACTGGAGCCGCGAATCGAGCGCCTGCTAAAGGTGATCGATTTGCAGGAAAAACGTAATACGGCCGCGCAAAGCTTATCTGGGGGGATGCGGCAATTACTGGCGATTGGATGCGCGCTCGTGCATAACCCATCGCTGCTGTTCTTTGACGAGCCGACCGTCGGTCTCGACCCGGTGCACCGGCAGCAAATCTGGAACTTGCTTTACGATCTAAGTAACGAAGGCAAAACGATTTTCGTTACCACGCACTATATGGACGAGGCCGAGCGATGCACCGAAGTCGGTTTTATAGAGGATGGGCGGCTGCTGGCCAACGCTTCACCGCGCGCTTTGAAATCGAGCTTTCGCACACGATTGCTGGAGATTGATGTCGATCCGCTGATGCCGGCGCTCGTTCGACTACGTGACCTTCCCGAACTGCTTGGCGTCTCTCTGCGCAGCGGCAGCCTGCGCCTTTACGCGGCGGAACCCGAGCAATTGATGGCCAAATGGCGCGAACGTTGGCCGTTCCCCGATCTTCACTTGTTAGGCGAACGCTGGGTGGAACCGGATATGGAAGACGTTTTCACCGCATATTCACAGGGCTACGACGACGTTTTGAAAAAATCGACTCCATGAAGTGGTTATCGTTCGAAGCGACTGGCAGTGTCGCTTACAAAGAATTTTTGCACATCTTGCGCGATCGGCGGGTGCTACTGCTGGTGTTGACGCTGCCGCCGCTGTTCACGCTCCTTTTCGGCCATGCCTTTGAAACAAGCGAACTAACCGGCGTAAGAAGCCTGCTCGTCGATCGCGACAACACTCCACGCGCACAGGAATTCGTCGACATCATTTCGAAGAACAAAACGTTTCAGTGGCGGTACGGATCACCGGATACGAAGAATGAACCGGACTTGCTCCTAGAAGGGGTGCAGGCTGCGCTGATCATTCCTGCAGGCTGGAATGAGAGCCTGGAAAACGGCGATCCGAAGCCGCTGCTGGTGTATCTCGACGGCAGCGACATCAACACGTCTGATGCTGTGGAAGGCAGCGTTCGACAGAGTTTGGGTGACTTCCAGCTAAAACAACGGGACCAGATGATCGAGACTCTGCCGGAAGAGGTTTTTGAACTGGGCAAGCAGCTTCCAGTCCAGATCCGCAAGCGTTTCGTCTCCATGATGGAAATGTGGTCGGTGGATTCCAAGCGATTATACAACCCAAAATCGCGCGTTATCGATTACGTTGTCCCCGGCATCATTGGGCTGATCTTACAGCTGCTGACAGTCACGCTGATGGCTTGCACGATCGCGCGGGAACGAGAGTCAGGCACGCTCTATCAGCTAATGGTAACGTCGCTTCGGCGGCGTGAAATCGTGATCGGTAAGATGTTGCCTTATCTTGTGGTGTCCATCCTCTTGGTCATGGTGATCATGCTGGTGAGCCGCTGGCATTTTGGTGTGATTTTCTATCAACTGCCCGCTCTTGCCGTGGTTTGCCTGCTTTTCCTGCTGTGCTCGCTCGGACTCGGCTTGTTGATCTCGGCGTTTTCCC
>JAALOD010000012.1:0-2133 GCA_013372845.1 Candidatus Udaeobacter sp. | reverse complement strand
TATCAATGGGACTTGAGCGGGCCACAAGGCGGACAGTGGTGGATCGACGTAGAGGACGGGAAATACAAGATGGGAAAAGGAAAAATCGACAATCCAAATGTGACGTTCGTGGCGAAGGACAAGGATTGGGTCGCCGTTTCCAACCATCAAATGGGCGGCACGTGGGCATATCTCACGGGCCGGCTAAGGATTCGCGGCGACCAGGGACTGGCGAGAAAACTTGGTGAAATTTTCCCTTAGAATTTCAGTTCGGCGGCGATTCTGAGGTACGGAGCCGGGTTGTCGGTTCGCTTGGATTGGCTGGCGCGGAAAAAGTCAAAGTTCCGTTCGACTGTGGCGCCCGCGCCCGCAATAAGCTTCAAGTGCTTGATTCCGGTATACCCGATCTGCACACCGACTCGATCCTCGCTGTACTGGACGACGGCATTGTGCAGTTGCAATTTCCGCTCCGTGGTCAGCACGTCGTCGGTTCGAAAGCTTGTGTAGTTGAGCTCGCCGATGAGCCGAAACTCCCAATCGTCATTGGGTTGATAAATCAGCGCCGGCTTGGGGAACACTGCCTGAAGTCGAAGCTTGTCGCTGAAGACCCAGATAATCCCGCCACCTGGCGCGGCAGCCGGGTGCTGATAAAGCGACCACCCCAAACCGACCACCGCAAAGATCTTGTCTTTCTTCAGCGGAAACGTGGTGTACGCCTTGATGGGGATGTCGAACGCGTCGCCAGTAACGTTATCTTGAAAATAAACTCCCGGGTCTAATTCAAGTGAGATCCCCGCAAAATCGTGAGAAACGTATTCGATTGCGAGATGACCGGAGGCTGCTTGCAAATGATCGGGTAATCCGTTGTCGGTGCCGCCGAAGTCATAGCGTTCATATTCGACGCCCACACGGAAATACCACTTGCCCGTAATCAAAAAGCGGTGGTCATAGCTAAAATCGTTATAGAGCGAATCGCCGTCACCGAGTTTGGATTCCTTGAAATCGCTGCTGAACGTGTAGGTCGTTTCGTAATAAAAAAGATCGCGCGAATTTTCGTCCGCTGGAGTCGGGGAAGGCTGGGCTTCGAAAGCCGGCGGCCCCGCGAGCGCTGACGTTGCAGCAGCAAGAAATAGGAAAACACAGAACCCGCGAATGGTTTTCATCATTGTGTAGTCAAGGCAACCCGGCCATCGAAATATCGGATGAGCAACCAGAAAGCGATGTATCGGACAGCGGATATTTTAGCAAGGACAATTTGGAACGGATTGGCAAATGCCAGCAGCGCCAGGAAATTCCGGGGGAGAAAAAGTGCGGTGATTTTTGCCGATGTTGATCGACCTGTTCTTGTTCCGGTAGAGGGCAGAGCGCAGCGGGATTCGAATCTCTAAGTAAAGTTCGTTGGCGCTGGGCAGGCGAATCCTCTCTCGATAGGCGCATCTTCCTGCGCGCGCCCGAATTTGGTCTCGATATGAGAGCGCCTGGCAAGATTCGACTCACGATTTACCTGCTTGCCTTTGCAGGAGCCGCGCTATTTACCGCTCTTTTGATTCACCAGGGCGTCGGACAGGTCCTGAATGCGTTTGCTACCGGCGAATGGGGAATTTTAGGCGTCGTTGTCTACCATCTCATTCCGATATTTCTGGATGCGATTGCGTGGTGGGTGCTGTTCCCGAGACCTGATCGCCTGCCGCTGTTCCAACTTTTTTGGATGCGTTGGTTTGGTGAGTCTATCAGCGCGTTGGTGCCCTCTGCCGCAGTCGGCGGCGACATTGTGCGCGCGCGTCTGGCAGCGATCCATGGCGCCTCGCTCCCGGTCGCTGCAGGCACCGTGGTGGTTGACATTACGCTGGGCATTTTTGTGCAGGCCGGATTTACGTTGCTTGGACTTGTGCTGCTTGTCACCGCAACCGGAAAAAGCAGCTTCGTTGGTCCAACTTTGGTCGGAGTCGTGATCGCGCTTTTTGCCTTTGTCGGTTTCTATTTTGTCCAGCGGCTGGGAATTTTTAGCTTTCTCGGCCGAATCATAACGCGATTGGCCGGCTCGAAAGACTGGCAATCGCTTGTGCACAGCGGCGAGACGTGGGACCAAACCATTCGGTCACTTTATGCGCGGCGGCGCGCCGTGGTCGCTTGCTGTGTGTGGACGATAAGTTC
>JAALOD010000119.1:9841-10466 GCA_013372845.1 Candidatus Udaeobacter sp. | reverse complement strand
GTTCGCCCTCAGGCGATTGATAGGAACTTGGATCGACTCGTTGCGGCATGGTCGAACCCAGCTGCTTGCTAAGAACAACGGATTATTTTTCGATTCCCGTCCGATTCAAGTAGCTGAGCGCACGAGATTGTAGGTTGAGCAAGCCACACCGCAACCTGTTCGAGCCGGACAGGCGAAGACGCACGAACGCTCGACCCGACTTCAGTCATGGCGACTTGAAGCTGCTACGATTTTGGCATCCGCTTCGTCGTGATCCGCGATTCGAAAAAATCGCGGCCGCGGTTGCGCTGAGGAAAATCCGCCGGCAGCAAATGGCACGAGGCCGCGCGCGACGAAATCTTCCACCGCATCATGAATGGCGGGGTCGATCGAGGAAGTAGGAACATAACCGAGTTCGTTTTCCGCTTTTGCATTACTGGAAAAGTGTGGACCGCGCGACATCTGCACGGCTTCGCGCGTCACAAACGGAGTCCAGTTCGGCCAAAGCCTCCCGGCAGTTTCGCTGGCGCAAGCGGTAAGAAAGCGGAGCCAATGCGGCGCATAAAAACGTGGCGTACGGTAGCGAGCGTGGGGTTCGACACGCTTTAGAAAATCGCACAACCACAGGTTGATCCCGCCTAACAAG
>JAALOD010000119.1:3805-9831 GCA_013372845.1 Candidatus Udaeobacter sp. | reverse complement strand
GGGTTCGACACGCTTTAGAAAATCGCACAACCACAGGTTGATCCCGCCTAACAAGTAACGCTCACCGGACTTAGCCCGCGCCATTGTCAGAAGATGACCGAGCGCGCAATCCCGTACGTCGACGAAGTTGAGTCCCGTACGGGCAAGCAACGGGATTCGTCCCTTTAGAAATGCGACTATGATCATTCCAGTTGGCGTCGGTCTCAGGTCGTGCGGGCCGATGGGCGCGGTGGGCAACGTGGTTACGATGGGCCAGCCAGTGTCCGCCCGTTTTTTCACTTCGAGATAACTCAGAAACTTGGAGCGTTTGTAGGGTCCCTTGAATTGGGATGGCGAAGCAAGACGCTCTTCACTTGCCAGCCGCTCCGGCGTTCCTAGCTCGATAAATAAGTTGCCGAAGATGCATCTAGCGAAGAGACCATTTTTATTATCAACGAAGTCTGGACACGAGCAGCATTCGGTCCGGACTAGAACGATTGGCTCGCCGGCAAATGAAACGCCGTGAGGTTTTCCCGTTTTGACGTTGTCTGAGCGAGCGACCGGATACCAGAAATTGGGATGAATTCCGGTTTTGCGAATGTCTGGCCGTTGCAAGACTTCGTCCCGAGCCGAAAGTTTAAACGCTTCATCGAGCACCATACCAACTCATTTATCGTCTGATAGTCTGACAAGTATTTCCGGTAAACGCAGCAAAAACTTGAGGGCATACGGTGCGAACTGCCAAGATGGGGCGTACTCAAGTGGATAAACAATGAATAAAAGACGCTCCGAACCCGCTGTTCCCACGTCCGTTCCGCCCCCGCGAACTCCAATGCACGCGGTGGCCCGCTGGTGTATTCTCCCGCTGGTTAAGACCTCGATCATGCCGAATCACATTACGCATCTTCGTCTCCTGACGGGCATTGGGGCCGCCGTGGCTTTTGGCGTTGGAAATTATTTTTGGTCAGCGTGGGGGGGAGCTATCTTTTTCATTTCGGCCATGCTCGATCGCGCTGACGGAGAACTGGCCCGCGTGGCGGACCGCGCTACGCCGGGTGGACATTGGTATGATCTGGCGTGCGACATGATCGTGAACGTCCTGGTTTTCCTTGGAATCGGCGTCGGACTAAGGGAACAGATGGGCTGGTGGGGCCCGGTGATGGGGGGCGTCGCAGGGTTGTCGGTGGGAGTGACTTTCCTGATCGTGTTTCGGCTGCACGCTCTCGGCACTCATCCGAGCACCGCATTCAAGCTTCCGATCTACTTCGATCTCGATGATTCGCTGTTTCTGGTTTCATTCTGTGCGTGGCTCAAGGTTTTGTTACCATTGTTAGTCGCGTCCGCCATCGCCGCTCCGCTTTTCCTGATTATTGTTCTGTGGCGCTCGCGCCAGGTGGCGAGCCAGGCGGGATCCAACCCTGTTCCCTGTACCACGTCACCGCGTCGCGGGCAGACTCCTGGATCGAACGCGGTTTAAGACCGAGCTCCGCGAGAGATGGTGCCGGGTCAAAATACATGCAGCGTCGCGCCAGTCGGACGCCGGTAAGCGTCGCCATTGGCATACGGCCAGTCACGTAGTCAGCCCAAAGCTCACTCAACCACCCCACGGTGAGCGCAAGACCGAACGGAACTTTCCAACGGGGCGCCTTGCGTCCCGCCGCGCGGCCAAGAATTTGCAGCCACTCATGAAGGCGATGATTAGCTCCGCCGAGCAGGTACCGAATTCCGGGGCGTCCACGTTCCATTGCCCGAACCATTCCCTGGGCGACATCTCTCGCATCGACCAAGTTGAAGCGGCAGTCGAGATATGCAGGTAACTCTCCGCGACAGAATGCGACAGCCATTCGCGTCGGCGGTGTTTGATTCCGATCACCCGGGCCCACGGGTAGAGTTGGTGTAACGATCACGATCGGAATTCCCTTTTCGATCATGCGGTGAACCGCTTGTTCCGCCCGAAGCTTGCTCAGGCAGTAAGGGCCGATCATATCTTCCTCCTTCAACAAGTGCTCGACAGAACCGCCCTTGAAGTCCGCGGATGAAAGGATACTTTCCGTGCTCGTATGGAGGATCCGTTGGGCGCCGCTCTGAACAGCTGCCTCCATCACATTGATCGTTCCCAGATGGTTAACCGCGTCGAATTCCTGACGATCCCTGCGCCACAGATTAGGATCCGCGGCCAGGTGGTAAACGGAGTTGCACCCCGTGGTGGCCCTCTGCACCGTGGCACTATCCCGGATGTCGCTGAAAACCAGTTCTATCTTGTCCAGCGGCAGATGATCCACCACCGCCCCCGGTCTTTCCAACACGCGAACGGGTTCCCCTCTCGCGAGTAGTTCGGTGACGAGATGAGTCCCCAGAAAGCCGGCGCCCCCGGTAACCAAGTTCTTCATACCGGTTCTCCTTTCAGGGCTCCCTCCAATTCATGCAGATGGGCACGCCCGGGTATCAGCCGGTCGCGAACGATCTTATTGACGAGCGCAAAAGCGGCACGGTTCAGAGGACAAGGCAATCCGCCCGCAAGCCGAATCAGGTGTCCATTGTATGCATCGATCTCGGTTCGGTCGGTGACCATATCAGGAGCCATCGAACAATAGGTGCCCCGCAAAGACGGACGAAAGAAAGCACCCATGATCGAGGGCAAACCCGGGATTCTGAGAATAAGTGAGACGGTGTCCGGATGAAAGGGACCAATCTTCGACAAAGGTATGCGAGCGTGACGAAGGATAGTGTAGTTTTCTCGCAGCAAGCCAAAGAAAAGCCGCTTAGCCACCGGGTCGGTTAGCAGTTCACCATTGTCGACACCCGCCGCCGCCGCAAGAGGCGAGATGGCGGCATTGTACATCAGCTTTGTCGCTTTGTACGGCCTGACGTCGTCTACCGATTGGACAGCAAATAGCGCGCCTGGCGAAAGTGCGTGAGCCAACTCGGCAAGATCATTTTTCTCAGCGGCAGACACACTACGCCGCGCACCCAGGTGGAGGTCGCCGGGGCGGGTGATGCGTGTGACGGGCCGATCGCGCAAACATTCCGAGACAAACGATGCAATTCCTTCGGCCGCATGATTTCGCTGATCAAGTTTTGGATCGAAGCCGTTCTGCACGGGCACAAGGCGCGATGTCTCAGGCAATACGGCAAGCACCGCGGCGTTGTTATAGGTCTTAGTGCATAAAAGAACCAGCGCATCGGTTGGGAGCAACCAGTTTTCAAAAAGCGTGAACGATGCCTGCTCTGTCCCGTGCCCGACCACAGTCAAACCTTCGCGCCGTCCGTGCTCGACTTTTTGCGGATCGGCATCCACAACCGTCACACTACAGCCAGCGCGACACAACGACCACGCCAGAGCAACCCCGATTCCTCCTGCGCCAACAACGTGAATAGGCCTATTGATCATTGGGTTGCGGACGCTTTGTGCAGGGCGCAGTTGGAACCGGGGCGCTTCATAATCTCACCGCCCTATCCTGTAGCGCCGTAAGGATGATATTATTCGCATACGCGACATCCTCGGGAAAATCGATTTCGGTCCACGGAATACCCGTTATATCTTCCGCGAAGAACCTGCCGGCTCTAACGAGCGCCCGAAGAATATTGTCATAAGATTCCCTCCGGCCGGCCCCACTAAGTCGAGCTTTCGTCTCCTCGATCAGGAGAGGAATGTCCGAGGCCGCCACGCGAAAAAAGCCGATGGATTCGCCAATCGCCTCCGCCTCGCCACCACACTTCAATCAGCGATGCTGCGGCAATGATTGCCGTCAGGAAGAATTCCGGTCGTGCTCGTACAAACGATTTTTTCTACCCCGCAACACTTCGCTGTTTCCAAAAGATTGATAGTTCCCTGCACATTGTTGGCAAAAATCTCACGCGGATTGCGCGCCCAAAACCGATAGTCACCCGCGACGTGAAAAACGTATCGGCAGTCCTTCATCGCTGCGTCAATCGAATCCCGAGCTAGGAGATCGCCCTCCACCCAATCGATCGCACTGTCGTAGCCCCCTTTTTGTCGATCTCGTGAGCGCCCGAACATGAGCGCCGGCCTGAATTAACAACGACGCCACATGGCCGCCGATAAAACCGGATGCGCCAGTGACGAAGACATGTTGTCCGACGAAAAAATGATGAAGATCGTGCGGCATCATGCAGATCGAATGATCGCTGGAACTAGTTGCTTTCGAGCTTGGATGACATCCGCCGGAAAGTCGATCTCGATCCACGGCAGTCCGGTCACGTCTTCGTATCCGAATCGCCCGGCAAGCACCAACGTCCTTAAGACATCATCGTAGGAATCCGCGCAACTGGAGCCACGACTTCGCGCCCGTGTCTCCTTAATCAGAAGGGGAAAATCAACCGGAGCGATCTTGAAGAAACCGATTGATTCGCCCACGAACTCGGCGTCGCCGCTCCATTGCTTGCGAAAGTCGATCGGTCGTCCGTTTTTTACCGGC
The DNA here is from genome assembly GCA_013372845.1 of Candidatus Udaeobacter sp. Classification (GTDB taxonomy): domain Bacteria; phylum Verrucomicrobiota; class Verrucomicrobiia; order Chthoniobacterales; family UBA10450; genus Udaeobacter. The sequence continues at coordinate 5,413 of JAALOD010000119.1, read as the reverse complement.
ACGAGCATGGGATCATCGTCGTTGGTGGAGAATTCACGATCCAGCAGTAATGCAGTGGGGTGTACCGATCCGGTGAGACGGTCGAGCATCCCGGTTGGATAAAACACATCGGCATCCATCAACAAGAGAGGCTCGGAGCTGTTTTCGATTTCTGGAAGCGAGAGTTTCAGGCTGAGCAAACTCCCCTCTCGAAAGCGTGGATTCACAATCTCGCGTACCGCAATGTCGTGCCGGACGCAAATGCCGGGAAGCAATTCTGCGATCTGCTCGCGAAGATGGCCGGTCACCAGCACGACGTCGCGCACGCCGGCCTCACGTAACCGCAACGCGTGCCACTCCAGCAGCGTTCGCCCGCCGAATTCGAGAAGGATTTTCGGCGAGTCCGATTGCAAACGAGTTCCGCGCCCCGCGGCGTAGATAATGGCTTTCATGCCGGCGCCTCAACTTCTCGCGCGACGCGCTGCGCGAAACCGCGCAGCGGTTCCTCGGCATAGAGAAGCGCGCCACCGATTAGCGCGAACGTCAAGTCACGCGCACGGCGGATGATGGCGTAGGGAGCCGCAAGCGCCGGTGGCAAACCGAAAAGGTAAAATAGAAAAATAATGCCACTTTCCTGCACTCCAAGGGCGGCCGGGGCAAAAATCCCGAGTGCCTTGGCGACGCCGATGAATGCCTCAAAGGCCAGTGCCTGACTCCAATCCAACGGCATTCCAACCAGGTATGAGACGAGCAAAATGTCGAGTGAATCGGCGATCCAACCCGCCAGATAAAACGTAACGCTGGAAAGGAAGCGTCGCCGATCATTGCGATAGAAATCTAAAATTCGCCGATCGAGTTGCCGCAAACTTTCAGCTCGCGATGTAAGCGCGCGAATGCGCAACCGCAATCGCCGAGTCAACGCCAGGAATGTGCTGAAGATTCCTCGATGCTGCAGCCAGAAAAGCATCCCGATGAGTGCCGTTGCCGCGCCGGTAATTGCGAACATGCCGGCGCGAGCAGGTGAATTGGCCGGCAGAATGGAAGAGCCGGCCACGGCTCCAAACGCGATAAAAATCACTTCAGCCAGAACTTGCGCTGTCTTTCCGATGATTACGCTTGATGCGCCGTCGACAACCGGCAGGCCGCGTTTATGGAGCAAATAGACTTTCACCGCTTCGCCCCCGAGATAAGCGGAAGGCACAACATTGTTGAGCGATTCACCAGCCCATCGAATGCGAAATAGCGCTCCGAAGCTGATCGATTTAGGAAGCGTGCGGCCCAAGCACAAACGCCATCCAACAGTATCGAGAAGATAAACGAGTGCGTAGGGCAGTAGAATAAGAGGAGCCGACCAGCCGAGCGTGGCGAAGGCGCGCGGGATCGTATCTACTCCGGTTCGGTGTACGAACCAGGCAAACAGCGCCAGGCCCGCTCCAGCGATAATAAATCTTAACGCCAATTTCACGCGGATTTCTTCGAGATAGCCGGCGCACTTCCGGCGTCTCGCCACTGCGAGCGAAGCGCAATGATCCAGAAGAGATGTACACCTATCCCGGCTATCCAGAGGAAGAGATCGAGCTTGCCGGCTATGGCCAGCAACAGGACCAGCAGCGAGAAGTCGCGGTTGGT
>JAALOD010000119.1:0-3450 GCA_013372845.1 Candidatus Udaeobacter sp. | reverse complement strand
GTCGATACGATCGAAACTTGGTTGGGCGAGAATGGAGCATGGATAAGAATTTTCGACAGGTAGCGCCCGAGTGGGCGATTAAGAAACCGATCGACGATTCCATCCGCATTGCTGGTGAGCGATGCCCAAAGACGGCGCTCGGCCTCGCGTGCCGAAGTCGCGTCAGTTACCGGTACGGCGACTTTTCCGGCGCTCACTGGCATGGCATCACCCACCGTCATCGCAACCGGCAGACAAGCGTCATCAGCCGAAAACAGCTGTCCTCCACCTTCGATTACTCGCTGAAGATCCGCGGTCTCGACGAACACACCTCCATTAATGAGAAGCGCGGGTTCATCGAGTGGTATTGCTGAAGCAAGTGTTATGTCGACGCCAAGGGCGCGGGCACGCGGAGCTGGCGGCGTGGTTTTTGCGATCAGGTAGATCGGAGCGCAACCCGCCCGATGGACGGTCACAATCAAGCGATCGAGCAGGCTCAATCCCGCGATCTGTACGCCGCTCGTTTCAGCGACGCAGTCGAGGATGGCGGGGACTTTTCTCACCGCACCTTGCCTTTGCCGAAGACCCCGCGAAGTCCGAAGTAGGCGACTACATCTTTCATGTTCGAGATAAAGCGCATGAAGGGATTCATCTCGCCGGCCGTGACGTACTGCATCGATACAATGTAGCGTGACTCGCCTTCTTTTAGCGGCGATGCCACTTCCATCTGCCATCGGCTGAGCACTTCCCGGGACAGGAATTCTTCCACGATTACGAACTCATCGTGCTCGGAATAGTTTCGTCGCAGGTTCGCTTCGTCCGTTCCTCTCAATGAATCACAAATCAATTGGTCTATCTTGGCCGTGGCGGTTGCGAGCATGGAATCAAAAGGAACTGAACAGACGCCTTAAACCGAAACAAACGGAGAAACTAATCACTGGTATTGAGTAGCGAGAAAGTCAATGATTCTCATCGTAGACTGCTGTGCATCATGACTTCCTCGACCACTTGCGAAATCAGTAAGACGCAGCAATTTAAGCGGCTCCTGCAATCCAGACGTCTTGAGTTTTTGATGGAGGCTCACAATGCATTGAGCGCCCGCATCGTCGAGGAAGCTGGGTTTCGCGGAATCTGGGCCAGCGGGCTTTCGATCTCCGCCGCCCTCGGCGTACGCGACAACAATGAAGCCAGCTGGACGCAAGTACTGGAAGTCGTCGAATTCATGAGCGATGCCACTCGCATTCCAATCCTGCTCGATGGTGATACTGGCTACGGAAACTTCAACAACATGCGGCGGCTCGTGAAAAAACTGGAGCAACGCGGGGTTGCAGCCGTCTGCATCGAAGACAAACTTTTCCCCAAGACCAATTCATTCATCGAGGGCGAACGTCAGCCTCTCGCCACGATCGACGAATTCACGGGCAAGATTAAAGCGGTTAAGGATGCGCAAACGGACACAGACTTTTGTCTGGTGGCACGGCTCGAGGGATTCATTGCGGGTTGGGGGATCGATGAAATGCTCCGCCGCGCCGAAGCCTATCATTTCGCGGGGGCGGACGCGCTTCTCATTCACAGCAAGAAGGTGACGCCAGATCAAGTGCTCGCGTTTGCGAAAGCGTGGGCGAACAAGTGTCCGCTCGTGATCGCCCCCACCACTTATTATAGTACGCCGGTTGAAGTCTTTGAGCAGGCGGGCATCAGAATCGTGATCTGGGCAAATCAAAATGTCCGCAGCGCAATTGCCGCGATGCAGGAAACGACCCGCCGTATTTTTGCTGAGCGTTCGGTTCAAAATGTCGAAGATAGAATTGTCCCAGTGAAAGAAGTTTTCCGGCTTCAGAATGCGGAAGAACTGTTGCTTGCCGAGGAACGTTATTTGCCCAAGGGCCGCGCTTCGATGCGCGCGATTATTCTCGCTGCCAGTCGCGGTAACGAACTGGGAGACGTCACGGCCGGCATCCCGAAGGCTATGGTGCCCATTGGCGGGACGCCACTACTGCACAAGCTTGTCGCCCAGTTTCGCGCAGCCGGCGTCCGTGCGATCACCGTGGTGCGTGGCTATGCGGCCGAGACAGTGCGCGCAGCCGACGTTGAATTCATAGAGAACGAAGATTTCGAAAGCACGGGGGAATTGGTTTCGCTACATAAGGCCCTCGATCGGATCGATGGCGATACGATCATTTCCTTTGGAGATATACTTTTTCGCCAGCATATCCTGAACAATCTGCTCGCCGAAGAACACGATATCGTTATCGCGGTGGATGCGATGTGGGAGCGGCGACGCAAGCGTGAGGGGGGTGGATATATCGACTATATCACCGCGACCCGGCCCTACTCTCTCAGTTATGACGAAGAGGATGCGTTCCTGACGGAGATAGGACCCGATCTTTCGGCGGACAAAATCCAAGGCGAATGGATCGGCTTGATCAAAACGACAGCGCGTGGCTCCGCTGCGATATGCGATGCGTTGGATGTCGTATCCAGGCGTCCCGATTTTCGCCGATTGCGCTTCGACGATCTTTTCAATTATCTCGTCAGGAGGGGACAACGCGTGCAGGCCCTTTACATCACCGGACAATGGCTGGACGTGGACGATCTCGAGGATCTCGCACGAGCACAGGCGTTTTAATTTTAATCAGGCCGCGTCTTAAGTCATGATCAGCGCTTTCTCCTTCGTCGATCACCTGCATGGCCTTGGTTATTCGCAATATGCGGGAGTGCCCTGCTCCTTTTTAACGTCTCTGATCAACTACGTGATAGATGATCCAACGGTCGACTACATCGGCGCCACGAGCGAAGGCGAGGCAGTCGGGATTACTTTCGGAGCGTTTCTCGCCGGCCGGAAAACGGTGACCATGTGTCAGAACTCCGGCCTCGGTAACATGGTGAATCCTCTGACCTCGCTAAACTATCCGTTTCGTGTGCCGACGTTGCTCATCGTTACCTGGCGCGGCCAGCCCGAAGTAAAGGACGAACCGCAACATGAACTAATGGGAAAGATCATGCACCGTTTGCTCGAGACCCTGGAAATACCCTGTTTGCCTTTTCCCGGCAGCGAATCGGAAATTGCCAAAACGATGGAGCAGGCCGAGATAAGCATGGAGAAACGAAAGCGGCCGTTCGCATTGGTTATGCAAAAAGGATCGGTCGCGCCGCACCCTTTGTCGGGTCGCCTCGAGTGCAAGTCGGTCAAAACGGATTTGCGCGAAAACCTCTCGGGAAACGAGAATGAGCGACTGACGCGGACAGTGGCAATCGAGCTCATTCTCGACGCTCTCGCTGGCGATGAAGCGATCATTGCTTCGACAGGCAAGACTGGCCGCGAACTCTTCACAATCTCAGACCGCGCGAACCACCTTTACGTCGTTGGCGGCATGGGCACTGCGTCGGCGATTGGTTTCGGCGTGGCGCACACGCTGCCCAGGCAACCGGTTGTCGTCATCGACGGAGATGGCGCTGCCTTGATGAAGC
>JAALOD010000118.1:1496-10666 GCA_013372845.1 Candidatus Udaeobacter sp. | reverse complement strand
GCGTTGCAGGCTCGATGCCGTTGGCGAACACGCGATCGTAATATTTTTCGTCCGTCAGATTCGAGATACCGGCGATAAGGCGCAGATGTTTGGTGAGATACCAGTCCCCAGACAGATTGAAAGTTTTGTACGGAGGAATTTTGGCTTTCGGGATTGTGGGGCTCCCAACATTTGTATCCTGCCAGAATTGCTGTGACACGTAAACAGCCGTTAAGGCTATGTCGAAACAGTCCTGTTTTTGGAAAGAAATTCCCCCTTTCAGCAAGAACTCTGGCGCGAATGCCGGCGTATTGCCGACGATTGTCTTGTTGGTGTCCGGTATAAGCAGGGCGCTTTCGGTAAATTCGGCGTCGAGGAACTGAACATTGCTGAAAGCGATCAGTTTGAATGGGTGATAGTCCCTCGGCGATATGCCAGGCACAGGTGTGCTTTTGCTCGAGTCGACGACTCCCTTGCCGGGCTCGGGTGGCATGTCGGGCAGTGGCGGATGTTGGAAGCGGGCCAGAAAATCATAGTAAAGCTCACCTTCCAACCCACGATGACGCGAGTTGCCTGTATTCAGGATGATGAAATCAGTGTTACTGATGTTTTGCGTCTCGGTTCTGTTATCAAATAGCATCCAAAAGAGACCGACGTCATACCAAAACCCCTTAAACGGCGTACCGTGCACGCCTAATTCGAAGTCCAGAGAACTTGAACGGGTCCGGTATCTCTTCACCGAATGCGATCGTGCGGCTTGTTCCGGCGATGTCGAAGAACCGCGTCGGCCGCCAACCCGAAGAAGCGCTGAAATAAGTCTCGTTGCGGTCGCCGAAATCGTTACCCATCCCAAATCCCCACAGCGGAATCCAGTGGTCGGCGCTAATGCTTGCGGGCCCAGTGGGAGGAACGGTTGCTAGCCAGGGGGCGGCCGCTGAATCGACGTCGACATTTTCATGATCCAGACGGAACGAGCCAACCATGTGAAATTTTCCAATCCGGATGAGATCCTCAATAAAAAACGCCTGATAATCTGCGGTCCGGGATTGATCGAGAGCAATGATGTCCGAGGTCGTCCCGCGTGGCGCGAATAGAAAATTCGGGCCACTCGTCTCTTCGGTTAGCGTGTATCGCTGAAAAGGCGCATCGCCATGATAAACGACGCCGCCAAATGTTAGAGCGCTGCCTTTAAAGATGGTGCCGTCCCCCCATAACTTGCGGAAGCGTATGTCGGCCCCGCCATTATTGAATTCCTCATAACCGAAAATGGTACTTGAGGGAAATGGATTCGGCGCTGTCGGGTTGAGATTAGCGGCAGTGCGCGCATCGATCTCCTGATGGGTGAACCAACCTTTCGCCTGCAAGAGCCAACCGTCTCCAAAGTCACGTTCATATCGGAGAACAGTCGTGTACCGATCAACCCAGTCATGATTGTACGGGGTGGGCGAGAAGTTTTGGTCTTCTAAAAACTGCTTATAGGTGATCCTTCCCGGATCACCACCGTCAAACCGGCTGGAATAGAAATCGAGTGCCAACAATTGGTGCTCGTCGGGCCTATAGCCCACGTAAAGATCGGTTTGCCACAGATCGTACGCGCTGTTATCACGTTGCCCGTCCGATCGCACGTACCCACCATCAAAGCGAAATTCCAGCGGTCCAACAGCTTCCTGAATCACATTGTAAGTGGAGTAATATCCGTAAGCGCCACCGATCTGTTCGGTGTAGAAACTCCAGGGCGACCCCGGCTCAGGATGTTTCGTCACAAAGTTCACTACTGGCGCAGGTTCCGGCCCATAGAGCAGACTGTTGCCGCCGCGGATGAATTGAATCTCGCTTATGCTTTGAGGCAGCGGCAGATAATAGAGGGTAGGGAAACCAATCCAATCACTCATAAGCGGCAGGCCGTCCCGCAGCACGAGGGTAAACTCGGATTCTTGTGGATTGCCCAAGCCCCGATAGCTGAAATTGAATTGGCCCGGCGTGTGTTGCTCCGTAATCAGGAATCCTGGCGCCTTGTTAAAAAGTTCCTGTAGATTATTATCTTCCACTGGTGGTTGCTGGTTCAGCTTGATGACCGTCGCCTTTTTTGTGACCGTGATTTCCGTGCCCGATACTTCAGGCATGATGTGCTGGCGCATCTCCCGCCAATTGTCGTGAGGCGTCGGAGTCGGAACAGGCTCACCCGTGACAGTGACCTGTCCTGCTTCTGCAGTTTGAGCGTTGATAGGTTGCCTAGCGACGAGAAGCAGGAGTCAAAAATGCCAAAGCAACGAACCATCGATAGTTGCTGAGTGATCGTGAATAAGCTGAAGATCGCCATGTGTCGGAATGCGTTGTGAACATGGCGCGCGAAATTACAAATCCGTAATATCAGTTGCAATAAAAAAATGACAGATCTGTAATTGTTTTGAACCGATGGCGTGGTCGTAACGCGCTAAACCGCGCTTCGAAGCCGGAAACCGGTCACAACACCTGTTTAGAGGAACCGGGGTGGCCGACGGGACTCGAACCCGCAACAACCAGAACCACAATCTGGGGCTCTACCATTGAGCTACGGCCACCATCGCTGACGCGGAAATAAGACCTTAAAATTTCAATCCTTTTTTGCAAACAAAGGACTCGACTTTTCCTGGTCACTCCACTAATTGTCGGCGCCGGTGGAACGAAAATCTGCCTGCAGCTTGATGGTCGTCTCGGCTTGTCTTGGCGTGAGGCGAGTTGCCTCGATTTTTCTCGCCAGCTTGTTTTTCCTTCTTCTGATCGTTCCGCTCTCGGCGCAGGAGGACGATCCGAGTGACGTTTTTCTTAAAGCTTATCTGTCCGCGCAGCAGGGTGAAAAGCTGGAACACGAAAACCGATTTAGGGCTGCCCTGGCCAAATTTCGGTTCGCTGGAAGCCTGATCGAAGAGTTGAGGAGGTCGCATTCCGATTGGCAGTCCGCGATCGTCGAATATCGCGGCCGTAAGATCGGCGAGGGAATCCTGCGAGTTCAGGAGCGCATATCGAGACATAATGATCTAAACGCAGCTGCGAGTCCTCTGCCGGAGATTGTTCCTTCGCTTCCCGAGAATGACACCTGGTCAGAGCCCGGTCCCGAGGTCGTAGCTCCGCAAGGATTCAACACGATCGCCCAAGGGTCCGGCGATGGAGCGATTGAAGAAGCAACCCGGAGACTGCGCCGAAAGGTCGATCAACTACAGACGGCGCTTGAAAAATCACACAGCGATCTCGAAACCGCGCGAAAAGAAAAGGAAGCCGTCAATGCGCGGCTGGAGGAAACAAGATCCAAGCTTGAGAATGCACAAAAGGAAATTGAGGCGTCGAAGGAGTCGGAACGTCAGGTACGCAATCAGCTCACGCAAACGCAGGCATCGCAGGAAAATAGCACTACCGAGCAGTTGCGCGCGCAGATTGCCGATTTGAGAAATGAAGTTGCCATTGCTGAAGAGGCGCGTGCAACCGCAGAAAGACAAAGGGACGAAACCAACGCGAAACTTGCCGAGGCAAACAAGCAAATCGCTGCCGTAGCGCAACAGCGCGATCAAGCGTTCACCCAGCTAAAAGGAGGGAGCGAAACGGAACAACCCGCGCAGGCGCTCCTTGCCGAGAGTCTCGATCTCAAGCTGACGCCGGCAAATTTAGAGAAAAACGTGCCTGCTGACGACAATTCAACAAATGCCGAGGAATTAGCGGGAGTGAAGCAACAGGTTACGCAACTACAGCAGCGACTGGCCGAGAGTCAGAAACAGAATCAGTACCTCGTAGCCAGAATTTCGGAGCTTTGGGTGCAGTTGGATACGACTGGCGCGCAGCTTCAGAGCGCGAAACTGACCGGGAAAAACAGCGAGGAGACGGACCGGCTGATGAGAGAAAACGAGCTCCTGCGAAACATCGTTGTGCGCGAACGTCAGGAAGAAGTGCGTCGGGAAGAAGCAAGAAAGTTGATACTGGCGGAGCTGGACCGGTTAAAAATCAAATCCGATGCGTTGAATAGAGAGATCGAATTCCTTGCCCAGCCAGTCACAAAATTAAGTAGCCAAGAGCTCAGTCTGCTGCGACAGCCTGTGGTTTCAGTTTCGGATCAGAGCCGCGCCGCATTGACCGCGAGTTTTATTTTTGCGAAAAAATCCGCGGGAGATTCAGTCGATGGCGAAGCGTCAGCGAACAACTCCAGCGGGTTGAAAGCAGATGTACACGACGACACGCAGAGCGTTGCGCACGCTGCGAAGGAAAACCTTAATGGGGCGAGTACCGGACAAGAGAAAGCTATGTCGGGAAATCCTGACCAGGGATCCGAATAACGTTTTGCGGTGGTTTCACCGCAAAATCTAACGGCGAATTGTTCGACAAACTCAAAGCAACCTAGCCGCAAAAATCTTCATGCGCGTTCTCCGTGCTTCATTCATCGCGCTTTTCACGGCGTTCGTCGGCTGCCTTCTTGCTTTTTTTGTCGGCGATTACTTAAGCAGGCTGGGGCACATGTCCAACATGGAGGGCGGTCGGGGCATGTTCGTCGTGTTTGTGTGCGCGCCGCTTGGAATTTTGGTGGGCTTGGTAATTGGAATCGTTTCGTCCATTCTGGTCCGGCGCGAAGGACCTGCTGGATTTTTCCATGCACAAGGTTGGTCGCTTCTGATCGTTTGCGGCCTCGCCGGTCTGCTGGCCGGCGTTCCCTATCTGCTATCGGACAAACCTCCAACCATCGATGGCAAGCGCCTCGAACTGCAATTCGAGCTTCGCGCCCCGGCAACATTTAAAATTCCAGACCAGCCCGACGGTTACAGCATCCGAGTCAGTCTTTACACTGACAATCGGCAAACTCAGTACGCTTTCATTGATTGGAACGGGATCACAAAAGATCCCGAACATGCCACGGTTCCGGGACATGTCCCGCTGTTGACGCATAGCAAAACCAGATCGGTGCTGGCCTCAATCGGCAACGAACCGGTCGCGTCGCAATTTATTGAATTGAAAATTCCACCTGGGCCTCGGAAGGAGGACGAAACATGGTCCAATTGGATATTAGCCGCGCAACGAGCCGACCTCACCCCGATTCCTGAGACTGAAAGAATGGCCCTTCGCTATCGTGTCCGTCCGGTTAACGATTGATTCTTGGGAGTCGAACGCGACGTGCAACCATTTCTAACTGCTAATTGGCGTTATCTGGCGATGCTGAACTACGTCGTCGATCCTGCTCTGATTGAACGGCTTGTTCCGGCGGGCACCGAGATCGATTACGAAAACGGCGAGACGTTCGTCAGCATTGTCGGATTTCTGTTTCTCGATACTCGTCTTCTCGGTCTTCCTATCCCGCTGCATCGCGACTTCGAAGAAGTGAACCTGCGTTTTTACGTGAGGAGAAAATCGGCCGACACCTGGCGACGCGGCGTAGTTTTCGTTCGCGAGCTTGTGCCTCGTCGCGCGATTGCACTGGTCGCTCGTGCGTTTTACGGAGAACGTTACGTCGCCCTCCCAATGAAACACAACATAGAGCACGTCGATCGTAGCTTGAGTGTCGAATATTCCTGGCGACGCAGGAACAGATGGGAATTTCTCAAGATCAGCGCATCCGGCGAAGCGCAATCAATTTCTGCTGGGTCACACGCTGAGTTTATTACGGAACATTACTGGGGATACACATGTGTGCGAGACGGTTGCAGCGAATACCGCGTGGAACACCCGCGCTGGAAGCTCTGGAACGCTGTCAGCTTCGAATTTAACGCTGACGTCGCGGCTCTTTACGGCGAACAATTCGCTGAGACGCTGAGTCAGCAGCCGCGCTCCGCATTTATCGCCGATGGTTCCCCGATTACGGTCCAAAAGCGCGAGGTATTGTAGGCCTCCCTGTTGAGACAACTGCCAATGGAGATGGCATCTCAAGCGGAGACGCCCGACAATCGTTATCTCGATAGCAATTGTCTGAGGACAAACGGCAAAATCCCGCCGTGCCGATAGTAATCGATTTCAATTGGCGTATCGATGCGAACCTTCACGGGCACGGAGGGTTTCTGCCGATCTTTGCCTTCGATCTCGAGTGTTACGGTTTGGCCAGGCTTGATTGTTTCAGACAAACCAACGATCGAAAAAATCTCAGAACCGTCCAGCCCAAGTGATTGCCCAGTTGTTCCATCGGGAAATTGCAGAGGCAACACTCCCATGCCGACGAGGTTGGAACGATGGATCCGTTCAAAGCTTGCAGCGACAACCGCCTTCACGCCTAACAAACGCGTCCCCTTCGCGGCCCAGTCTCGGGATGAACCGGTGCCGTACTCGTGCCCGGCAAGAATCACCAACGGAGTATTTGTCTCCGCATATTTCATCGCTGCATCGAAGATCGACATCTCTTCACTTTCACCATTCGCAAAATATTTGGTCACGCCGCCTTCAGTTCCTGGCACCATCAAATTCTTGATCCGCACGTTGGCGAATGTTCCGCGTGTCATCACCAGATCGTTGCCGCGCCGGCTGCCGTAACTATTGAAATCGCGCGGCTGAATTCCGCGCGACATCAAATACTTTCCGGCCGGCGAACTTTCCTTGATTGCTCCCGCAGGAGAAATGTGATCGGTCGTAACTGTGTCGCCAAAAATGCCGAGCGCGCGAGCGCCTCGAATCTCCTCAATGTGGCCGGGCTCCATTGAGAACTTTTCGAAGAACGGCGGCTCGTGAATGTAGTCGCTTTTCTCGTCCCATTGGTAAATGTCGCCGGTGCTCGACGGAATGTCGTTCCATTTCGGATTTTGATCGGCAAAATCGCGATAAAGTTTGCGATACGTTTCTGGTGCGAGCGCCGTTTGCATGGCGTCCCGGATTTCACTCAGACTGGGCCACAAATCTCGCAGAAAGATTTTCTTTCCGTTTCTATCTTTTCCCAACGGTTCGCGCGCAAGGTTAATGTGCACCCGGCCAGCGAGCGCGAACGCGACGACCAGCGGCGGCGACATCAGGAAATTTGCCTTGATATGCTGGTGCACACGCGCTTCGAAGTTGCGGTTTCCCGAAAGAACGGATGCGGCAACCAGATCGTATTTGTGGATCGCCTTCTCAATGTTCGGATGCAGCGGTCCCGAGTTGCCGATGCAGGTGGTACAACCGTAACCCACCAGGTTGAATCCGAGCTGGTCGAGGTATTTCTGGAGACCTGTCTTGTGAAGATAATCGGAAACAACACGCGAGCCCGGCGCCAATGATGTTTTGACCCCGGGATCAACCCGCAGACCTCGCTCGACTGCTTTCTTTGCGAGCAATCCGGCCGCGATCATCACGCTCGGATTGCTGGTGTTCGTGCAACTGGTGATCGCTGCGATGAGAACGCTGCCATGCCCGACGTGAGTCCGCCCGTGCGTAAAAACGTCGCTGGATTCAGCTTCAATTTCTTTGCCGGGATCAGGCGTTGGCCGGTTTGAAGTCATCTCAATCTTGTTGAGTTCGTCGCCTGGATTAATTCCCTGATCTTCCTTCTTATCACTCGAAGCCATCTCCCCATTGCGAGGCGCGCTGCCATTCAATTCCACAAGGTGCTTTTTGCGAAGATCGACATCTTGCTTGCCGTATCCGCCATCGCGTACCGGTTTTTCGAGCAACTCGCGAAATGTTTTTTCAAGGTCAGGCAAATTGATTCGGTCCTGCGGCCTTTTGGGTCCGGCGACGCTCGGCTGCACGTCAGCCAGATCCAGATCGATATCGACGCTGTAATCGATTTCGCCTTTGAGCGGCATGCCGAACATTTTCTGGGCACGAAAATAATTTTCGAACGCAAGACATTGCTCTTCGGTGCGTCCCGTCGCCTTCAAGTAAGCGACCGATTCTTGATCGATCGGAAAATATCCCATCGTCGCGCCGTACTCCGGCGACATGTTTCCAATGGTCGCGCGATCAGGAACCGGTAGCGACGCGGCGCCTTCGCCGTAGAACTCGACAAATTTGCCGACCACTTTTTGCGCGCGCAGCAATTCTGTAATGTGCAAAACGAGATCGGTCGCAGTGACGCCTTCGCGCAATTGCCCGCGCATGTGCACTCCCACCACTTCCGGTGTCAAAAAGTAAACCGGCTGGCCGAGCATGCCCGCTTCCGCTTCAATCCCGCCAACGCCCCAACCAACGACGCCGAGACCGTTGATCATCGTCGTGTGTGAATCAGTCCCGACGAGAGTGTCGGGGAAGTAGATAGTTGATGGTTGATTGTTGAAGGTCGATTGAGCGGAGAGAACGCCTTTGGCCAGGTATTCGAGATTGACCTGATGCACGATGCCGATGCCAGGCGGGATAAGCTGGAATGTTTTGAACGCCTGTTGTCCCCATTTTAAAAACTGATAGCGCTCCCGGTTGCGCTTGAATTCCATGTCGAGATTCAGTTCCAGTGCTCGCACGGAACCAAAGAAATCCACCTGCACCGAGTGATCGACCACCAAATCAACCGGGACGAGCGGCTCAATGATTTTCGGGTCGTGACCGAGACGTTTTACCGCGCTGCGCATCGCTGCGAGGTCGACCACCAATGGCACGCCGGTGAAATCCTGCAGAACGATGCGCGCAACGACGAATGGAATTTCTTCGCTGGCAGGAGCTTTTGCGTTCCAGTTCGCCAGCGCCTCGACATCTTTGCGCCGGACTTTTTGGCCGTCGCAATTGCGCAGAACCGATTCGAGAACAATGCGGATACTCACCGGCAATCGCGAAATTTTCCCGATTCCCTGTTCCTCCAGAGCCGGGAGCGAATGGAAAAAGGCTTCGTGCCGTTTGCCGGCATCGAATTTTCTCAGCGTTTTAAATTCGTCGTTCATTCTCGCTGTCATTCCGAGCGAAGTCGAGGAACCCCGTTGCTAAGCCTTAAGGTATCGCTGCGGGATCCTTCGACTTCGCTGCGCTTCGCTCAGGATGACAATGTTCCATTGTCATTTCAGTTCCGCCAGTTTCGCCTTGATCTTGTCGAAGTTTGGCAGCTGTCTTGCGTCATCATTGCTCTCGGCATACTGAATCACTCCATTCTTATCGATGATGAACGCGGATCGCTTCGGCACGCCTCCCATTCCGAGATTCATTTGCGGCAGGAACGAGTCGTACATCACGCCGTAAGCCTTCGCGACCTGGTGTTCGTAATCGCTCAACAACGGCACGGTGATTTTCTCTTTTTGCGCCCACGCTTCCTGCGCAAACGGATTGTCGCCACTGATTCCGTAAACGGCAGCGTT
>JAALOD010000118.1:0-1486 GCA_013372845.1 Candidatus Udaeobacter sp. | reverse complement strand
CCCACGCTTCCTGCGCAAACGGATTGTCGCCACTGATTCCGTAAACGGCAGCGTTAGAATCGGTGTAAGCGTTCATACCCGCGCTGACTTCACACATTTCCGTTGTGCAGGTACCCGTGAAGGCCATCGGAAAGAAGAGCAGCAGTGTGTTTTTCTTTCCGAAATTGTCGCTGAGTTTGATTTGCTTTGGCCCGTCGGCGGTCTTGGTCGATAACGTGAAATCTGGCGCTTTAGTTCGGACAGAAAGTGGCATAAATGAAATCTCCGGTTTGAGTTAACTGGGGAGACTTTCAGTATAGGTTCGACAACGGAGTGGTCAAAACGAAGATCGCCATTCGTTAATTCGTTCAATAGTTACATCGTAATTGCCGACAGAGTTACGAATCTCGAATTTCGAACTACGATTCACTGCATCCCATGGAACTCTTTTGGTGGTCGGTCGCAGTCATCCTGTTCGCAGTCGGCTTGATTGGTACGGTGCTGCCTGTGTTTCCGGGGACAATTATCATTCTTGCTGGCGCGCTCCTGCACCGGATGATGCTTGGACCGGAGAAAAGCATCGGGTGGGGAACGATCGCCGTTCTGGTGCTGTTGACTGTGGCGACGTACGCGCTGGATTTTCTAAGCGGCTACTTTGGTGCGCGATATTTCGGAGCCACAAAGTGGGGAATGTTCGGCGCGCTGCTCGGAGCGCTCATCGGCATTTTCTTCGGGATCGCCGGATTGTTTGTTGGACCGGTGATTGGCGCGGTCGCCGGCGAATTCATCGCCGGTAAACGAATGATCGACGCCGGCCGGGCCGGCTGGGGCAGTTTGCTGGGGAATCTCGGTGCAATGATGGGCAAACTATTTATCGCGCTCGTAATGATCACGATTTTCTTTATGACGGTGCCATCTCCGCTTTGAGCCTGCGTCGCTTATCGCAGAGCACTCGCGTTTTGGGGTGCTCTGCCGCTTTTCAGCGTTTTCTTCTTCACCCGTTGTGATAAGTTATTCGCCGATGGCAGATGATCGCTGGCGAGTCTCGCGTTGGCGGGACTTGCTGGAGGAAAGTCCGAACACCATACGGCGGCATGCCGCGTAAAAGACGCGGGCATCACGGTTGAAAAACTGCGGTGACGGAGAGTGTCACAGAAAAGACACCGCCGGTTCTTTGGCAGCAAAGTGCAGGCAAGGGTGAAAAGGCGAGGTAAGAGCTCACCGCTCGCGGAGTAATTCGCGAGGCATGAAAAACCCCATGCGGTGCAAGACAAAACAGAGGAAGGGCAGCCGGCCCGTTTGATCCTCGGGTATCGTCGCATCACGGTCCCGCGACCGCGGGACTGGGCTCTCGTCCCGCGATTGCGGGTCGGGAGAGATAAATGATCATCCCGGCTGAGAAATTGGCCGGACAGAATTCGGCTTATCGCCATCAAAATATGAAGGGCGCTTTCGGAAACGAAGGCGCCCTTCGCTTTTACGGCTTGCTCGTAGCGCCCTCTAACAC
>JAALOD010000117.1 GCA_013372845.1 Candidatus Udaeobacter sp. | reverse complement strand
TTCGGTGGCATCATACGCGACAATAACGGATCGAAGGAGTACGGCGTCCTCTTTACCATAACGCTCAAAGCATTCCCGAAATTTGGATTCGATTTGAACTTCGATCCTACGTCCGAAGGACAATGAACGAAAACGCGCGAACAATACCGGATCGCCTGGATTTGTTCGGGCACTTGTGCTGCGGCTAATTCGCCCGCACCATTCCTTCAATCATGGATCTTGCAATCATCGGTTCCGGTTATGTTGGCTTGGTGACTGGTGCCTGTTTCGCCGATGTCGGGCATAACGTCATATGCGTCGATAACGACGCGCAAAAAATCAAGCAACTGCAAGCCGGCGAGGTGCCAATTTATGAACCCGGGCTTGAAGAAATAATTCATCGCAATGTGTCGGCGCATCGGTTGCGTTTCACCGGCAGCATCGAGGAGGGTGTGGAGAATTCGCAGATCGTCTTTATCGCCGTTCCTACTCCACAACAGCCGGATGGCGATGTCGATCTTAGCTTCCTGGAGAAAGTCGCTCGTGAAATCGCGGGGGTCTTGACCGATTACCGGGTGATTGTCGACAAGAGCACAGTGCCTGTGAAAACCGGCGAAAAAGTGGCCGAATCAATCAAGAGGTACAACCGCCACGGCGCGGACTTCGATGTGGTCAGTAACCCTGAATTCTTGCGCGAAGGTTGCGCGGTGGCCGACCTGATGAACCCTGATCGCATCGTAATTGGAGCGCAAAGCGAACGCGCCATCGACCTCATGAAGAAGATTTATGAGCCGTTTATGGCGCCGATCCTGGTCACCGATATTAGCAGCGCCGAGCTCATCAAACATTGCGCGAATTCATTTCTGGCGTTGAAAATTTCGTATATCAACGCAGTCTCGGCGATTTGCGAGACCAGCGGGGCCGACGTCGAAAAAGTTGCCGATGGCATCGGGATGGATCACCGAATCGGCCGCGATTTTCTAAACGCCGGAATAGGATACGGCGGTTCGTGTTTTCCCAAAGACATTGCTGCCTTTATCACGATCAGCGAACGCCTGGGTGTTCCGTTTACCTTGCTCAAGGAAGTACAGCGCATTAACAATTCCCAGAAAGAGCGTTTTCTAAAGGTGATTCGGGAAACGCTGTGGGTGTTGAGAGAAAAGCGAATTACAGTGTGGGGTCTCACATTTAAACCCGATACGGACGATCTCCGTTCGTCTGTCGCAATAGAACTGGTGGCAGACCTGCTTCGCGAAGGAGCACATGTCATCGCCTACGACCCAAAGGGAATGCAGAAAGCCCGCGCTATCAAAGCGATCGCCGACGCGGAATTCGCCTCATCTGCCCTTGAAGCAGTGAATGATGCCGAAGCGCTGATCATCGCCACGGAATGGAACGAATTCGCCAACGTGGACCTCGCGGTAGTGAAAGAAAAAATGAGAACGCCCATCGTCTTCGACGGGCGAAATCTGTTAGACCCTGAAACGATGGGCCGACTGGGCTTTCATTATTATTCGATTGGACGCGCCAGCGTGAAACCGCAATAACTGTCCTTCCAGAACATGGCGCGCCTTTCTGCTCGCCGAATTGCGCTCAAGGCGTTGCGCACGTGGCGAAAAGAGAGGCGATTTGCCGACTCGATTGTCTCGGAATTTCTCGCAAAGGCGCAGTTGCCTGATTCGGATCGCGCGTTTGCTTTGGAACTCGTTTACGGCGTCCTGCGTAATTTAACGTTGCTGGATTTTTGGATTGGGTGCCTGCGCGCTTCAAAGGTGGATGTCGATCTTCGTGATGTTCTGCGCCTGGGATTGTATCAGCTTTTCCTCATCAAGACCGCTCCACATGCGGCGGTCCATGAGACCGTCGGGCTCGTCCCACAAAGACAGCGACCAATCGTGAATGCCATGCTTCGCGCCGCGGTCAGGAGGCAGAGCGAGTTGCTTGGACATGCCGATGCAGAGCCTCTGTTTGTTCGAGCCTCGCATCCACCATTTCTTGTCGAGCGCTGGCAGCAGCATCTGGGTGGCCAACATGCGGAAGAACTCTGCAAATGGAACAATCTTCCCGCGCGGGTCTACGGACGGATTAATCAACTAAGAATCGACCGGGAAGAGTTCCTCCGACTTTATCCAGACGCCCGGCCGATGCCCAATCCCGAGTTCGTTGAATTTGACGTTATACCGACGGCCGCTATCAGCCGAGGCCACTGTTACATTCAAGATCCAAGCACCGCAATTGCCTGTCGGATTCTGAGTCCCCGGGCTGGAGAAAAGATCCTCGACGCATGCGCTGCTCCCGGCGGGAAAACCGGTTACATCGCTCAACTAATGAAAAACCGGGGAACAATCGTTGCATGCGATCGCGACCCAGGGCGATTGCAGATCTTGAAAGAGAACATGGCGCGCCTTGGGGTTGGGATCGTCCACATTTTCGAGCACGATTGGACACGCGGTCACGTCCCTGCAGAGATTGCTTCAAGGGCGCCATTCCATCGCATTCTGCTTGATGCGCCTTGCAGCAATACCGGAGTAATGCGACGACGGGTGGATGTCAGGTGGCGATTGGAACCATGCGATTTCCCCCGGATGCAACAGCGGCAGCTCAAAATGCTTCGCGCGCTCATCCCATTATTAGAGCCGCATGGTGTACTTGTTTACAGCACCTGCAGCCTTGAGCCGGAAGAGAATGAACAGGTCGCGCGCCTTGTTCTGGACGGGCCGCCGGACCTGTGTCCTATGGAAGAGAAGCGTTCGCTTCCCTTTCGAGACGGTTTCGATGGCGCTTTTGCAGCGAAATTTATTCGAAGCGCATAGCATCAGCCGGTTGCGTCCGGCGAGGCCGGTGGAATGATAAGGGCCTATGCACGACGCCCGATTTGATAAACTTGCGAAACTTCTGGTGGAATATTCCATCCGTCTCAAGCGCAATGAAACGGTCCTCATCGAGGCATTCGATATTCCCGACGAAATGACGATCGCGCTGATACGCGCGGCGCGGCAAGCGGGCGGTGTGCCGTTTGCGCAGACCTATCACGCCCGGGTAAACCGCGCGCTCGCGCTGGAGGCCTCCGATAGGCAGTTAAACCTCATGGCAAGCCACGAACTGGCGCGAATGAAAAAAATGGATGCGTATATCGCAGTGCGCGGCAGCAACAACGTCACGGAACTGTCTGATGTGCCACCGGAGACAATGAAATTAATCGCCAGGAAAATGCGGCCGGTGCAGGATCAGCGAGTCAAAAGGACCAAGTGGGTGGTGCTGCGCTGGCCCACACCGTCCATGGCCCAGCTTGCTGGAATGAGCACCGAGGCGTTCGAAGATTTCTATTTCGAAGTCTGCACGCTGGATTATCGGAAACTTCTGCCCGGGATGAAGACGCTCCAGCGGTTGATGGAAAAGACCGATCGAGTCGATATCAAAGGTCCGGACACCGACCTCCATTTCAGCATCATGGGAATTCCAGCGGTGATCTGCGGTGGCGATCGCAATATCCCCGATGGCGAAGTGTTCAGCTGCCCCGTGAGAGATTCAGTCGAGGGTCATGTGACGTTTAGCGCACCGAGCATTTATCAGGGGATCGCCTTTGATGGCATCCGTCTGGAATTCAAGAATGGAAAAGTCGTTGACGCCACAAGCAATGAAACGAAAAAACTGAACAAGATTCTCGATTCAGATCCGGGTGCCCGTTACATCGGTGAATTTTCGCTCGGATTTAACCCGCGCATTTTGCATCCCATGCGGGACATTTTGTTCGATGAAAAGATCGCCGGATCGTTTCATTTCACCCCGGGGCAAGCTTACGAAGAAGCGGACAACGGAAACCGAAGTCAGGTGCACTGGGATATGGTAAGCATTCAGCGCCCCGAGTACGGCGGCGGAGAAATCTATTTCGACGGAAAGCTGATTCGAAAGAACGGCGTGTTTCTTCCGAAACAACTGCGTTCGCTAAACTGGCGCTGATCGACTACGAGGGCTCGTCTGGTCAGGCTCGCTTTGGCGCGCTGACAGGATTTAGATGCATCATGCCGATCTCGCCGCCTTCTCCAAGTTCCAGATTTACTATTTCAAACATTGGCGCTCCGTCAGCTGGGGACGGTCCGGCGCCGGGCAACTGAACAGCCACCTGCTTGGAATTCGAGTTTAGGATAACAGATGCAATTTCGAGCGAGGGCGCAAACTCCAGCGTCGTAATCTGGAATGGCACCGTGACGAGGACAGATGCCCGTCCCTGTCGCGACGGTGTGAGCTGGACCGGCGCGGTCTCAGAATTGGGCATCACCTGTAATCCCGCGACTGCAAATGACGGTAAACCACCAGGCGTGGGCCTCTGCTGTTGAGATGGAACCATTCGGATCGTGCCGAGCGCTCCTGAGGTGGGCTGAATCTTTGCCACTTCGAAGCTGACCTGCAAATTCAGAGCCGACTGAGGCTGCTGAGGCGAGGGCAACCGCATCGTGACCAGCTTCGATATGGGACGCACCTTGAGGGCGCCCATCTTAAAACTGGGTGTCAACTGCATGGCTGCGATTTCGAACGAGAAAGTGAGCTGCACGGATGTTTGCATCACGGCAGGTGGTTGTTGCGGTTTGGCCATCGGCGGGGCCGGGGCTTTGTTTACGGGAGCGGTTGGGGTCTGAGTTGTTTCAGGCATGATTGCGGGTGTTGTTGTTTGCGGAAATACAGGTTCTGCGGAAGCGGCCCTTGGTGGATCAGAGGCGAAGGTGGCAGCTCTTGCAAGCACTGGCGTGGGAATGACGGTGGAAACTGGTTCGTCGGGCACTGATTGTTCGAGCCTCACCGATTCAACGGGAAGCTCGGTCAACGCTGTCGCGGCGGGCAATGCGATTTCTGCATCTTGCGGTCTCTCAGCGGGCTCCTCCTCAAATGGCGAGGTTTCCTCTGCACCGTCAAACGCATCGCTCGCCTCTGGTGTGGGCGGCGTGATTTCCTCAATGCCTTCGGGAATCGCAGCAGCCGCTTGCGGCGCCATCGCCGCAGTGACTTCGGTCAATTCATTGATCGCTGAAACCCCGACCATCTCAGCCGGCTGGGTAGTATCGGTATGCAAGCTCTCCCCGTTCTCGGCTTGTTCGAGAATCGACTGCACGGATGATTCAGGCTCTGATTCAACAAGCGACACCTCGCGATCTGGCGCTTCCATCTGATAGGCCGAGTCTCGTGACGGCTTCGCTATGAGGCCTTCGGTCAAATCAAAATTATCATTCAGGTTGCCCGAAGGAATAGCGGTATGGCGCAATGACGGTTTCGCCGCCTTTAATTGCAGCGAAACCTGACGCGGTCCCCCGACAAAGCCGTTGCCCTGCAAAGGTTTCTTTTGCGGCGTCACCGATGCTCTCGGCTTAAACAGGGTAGGCGCAGCAGCAGAGCTTGTCCGCGAATAACTAGGCACATTAAAGGCATAACGACGGCGAAGCGCAGGCACGGTCACCCAGGCGAGTATCACCAGCCCCGCTAAAAGTAGTCCCCCGATAACCCACGTTCTGGTTCTTGCCAGAATGCCGGTTGACGCAGATTTGGCAGGCACAGCTTCGACGACGGGACTCGTGGAGGCGCTCGTTTGGGCGACAGCCGGCTGATTATTCTGTTCGTTGGAAACAGGCGATGTCTGCGGTGATTCAGCGGGCGCGGCCGCGGCCGTCGAATCGCTGCCACCCGAAGACGGTACCGAGGCCGATTGCTGCTCCGGCTGAGCGCCTGTTCCCGAGGCTGAGTCGTTCGACGAGGAGATGGAACTCTGCCCAGTTGTTGATCCACCGCCGGCGATATCCAGTCCGGCGCTGGGCGCGGTCACCGTTGAGCTCAAAGCCAGCCCTTCACTTTTCGAGGTGTCACTTTGGCTATTTGCAGCAAAGACCTTGTCTGGAATAGGACTCGGCTCGACTGCTGGACTCCCCTCAGCCTGGGCTGTGTCGAACGCAGGTGTCGGCATCGTCTCTGCCGGAGGCCTTTGCACCCAGCCAACGTCGTAAAAAGCGTCAGCAAAAACGCTGTTTAGTGCTGACGAATAAATCTTATTGGCCGAAGCAGTCCAATCGGCGGCCTTCTCCGGGTTGTTGTGTTGAAATTCCCAAGCCGCCTGAGCGTAATACAATGCGGGGGTGTCCCCGGTAAATTGAAACTCGTCCATCATTGCATGTGCGCGGCTCTCTTTTCCTTCGAGCAAAAGCGTCATGTAAATCTTGAATTTGATGAGCTGTGCCGCCTGATTTTTATCTCCTCCGGGCGTGCGCTTGTACAACGTCTCGAAACGGTCTCGCGCTTTTGCATATTCCTTCTTCTTAAAGGGAATTTGCGCCAGATTGTATTGTGCCTCGCGAAGTTTGGTATCCAGCTTCGCGGCCTTCTTAAATGCCGCCTCGGCCTGATCGAACTGCTCCTGCTGCATCAGAATCTCGCCGCGTAAATTAATCGTCGCCGCCTGATTCGAATCGGCCTGGTCCGCTTCATCGACCAGTTTCAGAGCTGCCGCCAAATCGCGTTGCCGCAGTGCCTGTTGCGCCTGCTCAAACTTTGCGCGAGCGGTGGCCTTTGTCTTTTCCGAGCGCTCAGCAGCCGTCATCAGCGGCAGCGAAGGCCGCGCTTCGCCGACCGGCTTTTCCAGCCATCCAACTTCGTAAAGTGATTCGGCGAAAAGTTTATTCAGTTGTGGCGAAAAATTCTTCTCCGCGGCGCTGATCCAATCTTTCGCTTCCTTCTGATTCTTTTGTTGGAGCGCGACGGCTGCCTTCACGTAGTTGACTGCCGGCGTATCAGGCGAAAGCTCCAACTTGGCCTGAATGGAATCGACCATGTTGTCTTTCCCCTCCAGGAGATACGTGAGCAGGATTTTGTATTGGATCAGCTGCGAAGCTTCTTTTGCGAGATCGGATTCACCGCTCGAAAGAAGTTGCTCGAAGCGATTCCGCGCTTCGGCCCAATCTTTTTTAAGAAATGGGATCTCCGCCATGTTGAAGCGCGCGTTCCAAAACTTGGGATCGATTCGGGAAGCATCCTGGAGCGCTGCTTCCGCCTGTTCGTAATTGCCCTGGCGCATCAGGATCACGCCGCGCAAGTTCTTCGAAGCAGCAAGATCAGGTTGACGCGCATCGATGGCATCAAGTTGTTTGAGCGCTTCCGCAAATTTGTTCGAATCGAACGCGCGGAACGCAGCGTTGTACATTTCCTCCAACTCCGCCTTGGTCGGAGCGACATTTTCCGCCCCAAACGAATCTGCGGCGAATAACCTAAGCACCATCGCGGCGACTGCCGCCATCCCCCACACTCTCATGAAGTAGCGATTGAAACCCTATTCGGCACGTCTGACAAGTGGAAAGTTGCTCCAGACAATCGATTTTTCAGCTCCCTTCGGAAAAATCGACACGTGAAATACCAAGGCGCGACTACACGGTCCCGCCGCAAATCAGTCATTGAGGTTCCCCACAATCCGTAATCCTTCCAAAGTAAGGTTCGGATGAACCACGCCGATCTCGGGCAATCCGCGCGCGATCAGTCGCGCGTATCCACCAGTCGCCACGACGTGAACCTTCTTACGCGGAAACTCCTCTGCTCTAACTTGCGCCAGGATTTCGCGCACCAATCCGCGATAGCCGAACACGGCCCCCGAAAGCATTGCATGGATCGTCGATTTGCCTATCGCGCGTCGCGGTTCTTTCAATGAAAGCTTGGGCAAGAGTGCCGTTCGCTGATAAAGAAAGTTAGTCATCGCTTCGAGCCCCGGGGCGATCACACCGCCGATATAGGCCCGACGCTCTGAGACGATATCAAAGGTCACCGCCGTACCGAAATCCACCACGATTGCGGGACAGCCGTAGAGTGCCGTGACGGCCGCAGCGTTCGCCAGCCGGTCCGCGCCAATCGACCGCGGCTTGGGATAATCAATCTCGACGCCCAGCTTCAGCTTCCAGTCGAGCCAGATTATCTTCGCTTTTCCGGCAGCTTTGAGAATTGCCGAGTTCTTCGCGGGCACTACCGAAGAGACGATTACCTTCCCCACACTTCGTTTTCCAAGAAGCTGGGCGACCATGCGAGTTGAAACCTTGCCAGTAACGACCCGCGTCGATGCGAACACCCGGGTTGTCGAGGCAAATGCAAATTTTGCATATGAATTGCTGATATCGACCAACAGATAATCGGAGCCATGCGCCACGCTCAAGATGCAGACACTAACGTCATGCGCCGTCAAGCGCCTGTCCCATTCATCTGAGGGAACCCGCCGGCACGCCGGTTCCTGCTTGCTTGCGACTCACTTTCGCAACGCGTAGCGTCGCGTTGTGAGAAAACTCGTGCATCGTCCGCGTCGGTTGCGGCGTTCGTCTGCTCTGCGAAATCTTGTGCGCGAGACACATTTGAATGCTCACAATTTTGTTTTGCCTCTGTTTGTAAGTGAAAAAGTGCAGAAGCGCCGGCCGGTTGCCAGCATGCCAGGGGTTTTCCAGATATCCGTAAAGGAGGTTGCCGATGACGCGTGCGCCGCGCAAGACCTGGGGCTTCAAGCCGTTTTGCTTTTTGGAATCCCGAAGCAAAAGGACGAACAAGCCAGTGGAGCCTACGCTGAAAATGGAGTTGTCCAAAAAGCGCTGAGAGCCGTTAAATCAAAATGTCCGGACCTTGTTACGATTACTGACGTGTGCCTGTGCGAGTACATGAGCCATGGCCATTGTGGCATCACGCACATCGATGGAAACCATTTCCATGTTCTCAATGACGAGACTCTCGAGTTGTTAGCGAAGACAGCTCTCTCTCACGCGGCAGCTGGCGCGGACATTGTGGCACCAAGTGACATGATGGATGGGCGTGTCGGCGCGATTCGCGAGGTGCTCGATTCCCGAGGGTTCGATCAAACTGCGATAATGAGTTACGCCGCCAAATTCGCGTCGGCTTTCTACGGGCCATTCCGCCAGGCAGCGGAGAGTCCCCCGCAGTTTGGCGATCGCCGCTCGTACCAGATGGATTTTGCTAACGCCAATGAAGCTTTGCGCGAGGTAGCACTGGATATCGACGAGGGAGCGGACATTGTAATGGTCAAACCGGCCTTGCCTTACATGGACATCTTGTGGCGGGTCCGTGAACGTTTTGGCGCGCCGACAGCCGTGTATCACGTCAGCGGCGAGTATGCCATGGTCAAGGGCGCCGTCGAGAAAGGGCTCTTGAACGAACGCGATGCCGTCCTCGAGATCATGACTGCGCTTAAGAGAGCGGGGGCCAGTATCATTGTCACGTATTGGGCACGTGAACTCGCGAGATGGCTGCGGGAATAAGACACGCCTGCGGCGAAACTGAGAGACACTCGCGACTGAAGCGACTCGCGTTTCTGTGGTCGCAGGCCCAAGGCTATTCCGCGTGCGCAATGGAAGTGAGTCTGCCAAAATGCCGGTATCGCGCCGACGTCGCTTCGTATCGACGGACGCCCAAGAAAATTGGATCGACCGCGATCTTTGAATGCAAACAGACGCTCTGCGATCTGCGGCGAGACAATTGCCAGAGCGATGCCATCCGCCAGCGACTCGAAACGATTTGGCAACGCCGCCAGCTTCTCGAAAGGCGCCTCCGAGCACATTATCCGAACCTCCGGACCGGCGATTCCCTATTTCCCGAATTCGATTTGCCTGATCTCACCGTGATCGGCCATCGTGGGTACGCGCGACTTTTGCGTGAGCTGCGCGCCCTGCAAAATCGCCTCTATGATTGCACCAAGTTCGACAAATTACTTCGCTACCGCTGCGCGAATTTGTATTTTCTCGTTTTACCCGAGGATTTATTCCGCGATTCGGAGATTCCTGTCGGTTGGGGCGCTCTTGTGGAAAACGACGGTGCGCTCACACTCGTCCGCAAACCAATCTGGCACGAAACAACAGCCGAGTGCCACATTCGGCTTTTGCACCGAATCGCCGTGGCCGGGACGCGAGTAATGAATCGAAAATTGGAAATCACGTTCGACGAGATTGTAACCGCGGAACGGTATCGATCCTGTTAAGTCAACCACACGGGGCGCCCGGAGGGACACGCGCTACCAACGTAAAGCGAAGCGTCAGGCCCAGGTAGGCCGGCTAGTCCTCTGCACGCCGCTTTCCGGGTTCCGGCCAAGGCGCGCACGGAGTGACGCGCCCTACCCACACTAATTCCCCTCGGTTCTCTGGGAAATTGGCACGAGCAAATTGTGTCCGGTCATCGCCTTCGGTTGCGGCAGTCCAAGCAAAAACAGAAGAGTCGGCGCGACGTCGGCCAGAATTCCGTCTTCGCACCGAAAACGCGCGGCATCGTTGGCCACGTAAGTGAAATGCACAAGGTTGGTCGTGTGCGCCGTGTTGGGCGAACCATCAGCGTTGCGCATCTGCTCGCAATTGCCATGGTCGGCGGTCACGATGGCCTTGCCGTCGAGCTCGAGCAGTTTGGGAATGATTCGCGCCATGCATTTATCTACCGTCTCTACAGCTTTGATTCCCGCTTCGACCACGCCGGTGTGGCCGACCATGTCAGGATTGGCGAAGTTGAGTATGATCAGATCGTAGTTCGCCATCCCCCCGAGTAATTCCTCGGTGACTTCGGACGCGCTCATCTCCGGCTTCAAATCGTAAGTGGCGACCTTTGGTGAAGGAATCAATTTGCGGTCTTCGCCCGGAAACGGCTTCTCGATGCCCCCGTTAAAAAAATAGGTGACATGCGCATACTTTTCCGTCTCGGCGATGCGCAGTTGCCGTTTACCGGCCGCGCTGACGATTTCACCCAGGATGTCGGCGAGTTCTTCCGGCGCAAAAATAAACGGCGAAGAATAAGTCACATCGTATTGCGTTAGCGTGACAAACTCCACCTGCGGCCAGACCTCGCGGTCGAAGCCATCGAAATCCTTCAGCAAAAATGCCTGCGACAATTGCCGCGCACGATCGGCGCGA
>JAALOD010000116.1 GCA_013372845.1 Candidatus Udaeobacter sp. | reverse complement strand
GCGAAGTATGCATATGGTGCCGTCGCGTCCGCTTCTCAATCTCACCGCGCGTGCCGAGGAACGTTAGTTTCATTGGTGAACAGTGTGGGAACCACTATACCAAGGACACTGTCATCTTGAGCGAAGCGAAAGATCTCTGGTACATTTTGTTCGTTACCGGTTATAATGATCCGAGATTCTTCGCTTCGCTCAGAATGACAAAAGCAATGGACTGCAGCAATCCTTCGCCCAGGATCAAACACGTTTCCTGGGGCCGGCTCGAAGTCGAGGGCGAAGCCGAACCTTATAAAGACGCTAAGCTTTTTCCCGGCGGTTCACGCCAATGGAACTGGCGCGAGACGGGAACGAGTCACCGCCCCGGCATTCAAATTGCCGACGTGCAGGAATTGCTGGATCACGGTGCAAAAGCGGTCGTCCTCTCGCGTGGAATGGCGGAGTGCCTTCATGTCCCGCGCGAGACACTCGATTTCTTGACGGAACGGCAAATCGACGTTCACGTTTTGCCAACAAAGGAAGCAGTGGCGCTTTATAACAAGCTCGCGGAAACCGAGGCGGTCGGCGGCTTGCTCCACACGACGTGCTGAGGGTTGCGCGAATCGTCGGTAGGGCGCGTCACTCCGGTGCGCGCCGTTCTTTCCGATTTCCAAACGGTGTGTCCCGGCACGTCGGGATCGGCTAGCCCCGAACTCAGGCATATTAAGAACTATCTAATTAGATATTATTAAGGAAACGTATTGACACACGTTCGGGCTTACGCGGCGCGGACAATTCGGCGCATGACTTTTGCGTTTCGCGTTTTGGGAATGTCGCCGACGAACAAAACTTCCTTGGGAGCGAGCGCTTTGCCAAGTTGGGCGGCGAACGCGTTTTCTAAATTGTGAGCGTTTCGAACGGCGTTATGCTGCGCGCGACGATGGCTTCTTTGCAAGCAGACGCCGGCGAAAGCGCGCGCAGTCGAATCGCGTGGCGGCTTCTGCCGTTTCTGTTTCTGCTTTACGTCGCGAATTACCTCGATCGCACAAACATCGCGTATGCGACGCTTGGAATGAAAGGCGACCTGGGTTTAAGCGATTCAGTGTTTGGCACGGCCAGCGGAATTTTTTTTATTGGATATTTTGCGCTGCAAATTCCCGGGGCGCTGCTGGTCGAACGCTGGAGCGCTAGACTTCTCCTCGCGACAACGCTGATAATCTGGGGCGCACTCACAACACTCACTGGTTTTGTCCGCACGCCGCTGGAGCTTTACGGCGCGCGTTTCCTGCTCGGCGCAGCCGAGGCAGGCTTTTTCCCCGGTGTGATTGTTTATCTTTCGCACTGGTTCGTTTATCAGGATCGGGCCAAGGCGGTGGCGCGGTTTATGTCGGCTATTCCCATTGCTTACATTCTCGGCGGGCCTCTTGCCGGCATGATCCTGCGTGTTCATTGGCTCGACACTGCCGGATGGCGATGGCTCTTCCTGCTGGAAGGCGTGCCCGCGATCTTACTTGGAATCGCGACACTGTTCGTGCTGCCGGATCGGCCTAACGAAGTGCGATGGTTGCAGCCTAACGAGCGCGATTGGTTAAGTGCTCGTCTTGCTGAAGAGCGGCGCGCCAAAGCACATGTAGAACACGTTACGATTTGGCAAGCGCTTCGGCATCCGGCGGTGTTGATGCTCACTGCCGGGTTGTTCTTCTGTTATACCGGCGGCTACGCCTTTTGGTTTTGGATGCCGACCATGCTTCAGCGGCTCACCGGTTGGACTGATGTTCAGCGCATTGGCTGGATCGGCGCGATTCCGTTTGTTGCGGGTCTCATCGGAATGCTGCTGCTTGGCTGGAACTCCGATCGCACGCGCGAGCGCCGCTGGCATTTTGCCGTCCCACAATTAACCGCTGCGCTAGCGTTGGGCGCGTGGTTCCTTGCTCCGCATTCGATCGCACTGCTAATCGTGGTGTTCACGCTGATCGGCTTCGGAACGGTGGCATATCTGCCATCGTTCTGGGCGCTCCCGTCTTCATTTCTCACCAGCTCGGCGGCTGCAGCAGCGGTCGGCTTCATCAATTGCACGGCCAGCATTGGCGGATTCTTTGGTCCTAAGATCATTGGCGATCTGAGCCAGCGCACCGGCTCATTCCGCGGCGGATTTATTTTTATGGTCGCGTGCTGGATAATCGCATCACTGCTGGTGCTGCTATGCCCGCGCGAGCGGACGGCGTAAATCGTAATTTACACTTCCGGGCTGCAGCGACGGGAAGGGAGGGACCTTGGCGCGCGCGATCGTTCATGCTGTTGACACATCCGCAAATAGCCCGTTTCATCGCTTGTCGATGAGCGCTTCAGCCTTCGCGAGCAGCTTCGACGCAGGAAGTCCGAGTGCTTGCGAGAATGCAGCGATATTTTTGAGGGTGAGGTTGCGTTCGCCGCGCTCCACGCTCCCGACATACGTGCGGTGGACATGAGCGATTTCTGCGAAGACATCCTGAGAAATACCATTGCGTTCCCGTTCGTGCCGCACTGCCTGGCCGAACGCTCGCACGAGCTTGTCGCCTGATTCCCATGCTAATACATGGCCAAATGCACCCTTTGTAGCGACAGACTATGAGTAGAGGACTGGTGCAATGCGGAACGGGCTCTACGGGTGCATTTAGCTTACGCGCTGGTCGTCCATTGCGGCCAAATCACTGTTGGCATCCGCGTCGTGTCCATGTCATCCATTTGCCGATGGCGGCGGCGCTAAGAGGAAGTCCGCGATCTACCCGATCTGCTGCAGAACAAGTCAGCGCTTGAGGGCGACGTCGAACGGCGCGCCAGTCTTTGCGCGGGTGTCGTCCACCGTAACGCCAGGATGCAATTCAATGAGAACGAGGCCGCCGCCTTGTTTCACCTCGAACACGCATAGATCGGTGATGATGAGGTTGACGACTCCCAAGCCAGTGATGGGCAGCGTGCATTGTTTCAAAATTTTTGGGCTGCCGTCCTTCGAGGTGTGCTCCATCACCGCGACGACACGCTTCACCCCGGCGACCAGGTCCATCGCGCCACCTGGTCCTTTGACCATCTTGCCGGGAATCATCCAGTTTGCGATGTCGCCTTTGTCCGTCACTTCGAACGCGCCAAGAATAGCAAGATCGATGTGGCCGCCACGAATCATCGTGAATGAGTCGGCGCTGGAGAAAAAGGCCGAGCCAGGCATCGTCGTGATGGTTTGTTTGCCGGCGTTGATCAAGTCGGCGTCCACTTCATCCTCAGTTGGGAACGGGCCGATGCCAAGCAGGCCATTCTCGGACTGCAACGTAACGTTCATGCCTTCGGGGATGTAGTTCGCCACCAGCGTCGGGATGCCGATGCCGAGATTGACGTAGTAACCGTCGCGCAACTCCTGCGCAGCGCGCTTCGCCATCAACTCGCGGATCGGATTTTCTTTTTTTGCGGCCGTGCTGCCTTGTACGGTGCGGAACTCAATCCGTTTTTCGTACTTTTCTCCCTGGATGATGCGGTCGACGAAAATGCCCGGCGTGTGGATCTGGTCGGGATCAAGCTCGCCAATCTCGACGAGTTGCTCCACCTCAGCGACGCAGACTTTGCCGCAGCTGGCGATCATCGGATTAAAGTTCCGTGAGGTTTTCCGGAAAATGAGGTTGCCGGACTTGTCGCCCTTCCACGCCTTCACGAGCGAAAGCTCGGCCGTGATGCCGGGTTCGAGCACGTATTCCTTGCCGTCGAAAACTTTGGTTTCCTTGCCCTCAGTCAGTTTGGTGCCGAAGCCGGTGCGTGTGTAGAATCCCGGGATCCCCGCGCCACCCGCACGCAACCGCTCCGCGAGCGTGCCCTGGGGAATGAGCTCGAGTTCAAGTTCACCCGACAACACCTGACGCTCGAACTCCTTGTTCTCGCCAACGTACGAGGCCAGGACTTTTTTCACCTGCCGTGTGGTGAGCAGAACTCCCATTCCGAAACCATCGACGCCAGCGTTGTTGCCGACAATGGTCAGGCCCTTCACGCCGTTGTCGCGCAACGCCGCGATCAGATTTTCCGGAATGCCGCACAGCCCGAACCCGCCCGCAGCGATCGTCATGTTGTCGTGAAGCAGGCCGTTAAGCGCGGCGGTGGCGTTAGGATAAACTTTGCTCATGTCGAGGAAATTTGAATCACGATTACACGAATAACATGGACGAATCGCCGCCAAATTGAAATTCGCTCACGGACTTATTTTGCTGTCATTCCGAGCGAAGTCGAGGGCTGAAGGCTCGTACCATGGGCCGCTCGCTAGGTTAATAGCATCAACGCTATTAACCTGGCAATCCCGTGATGAAACTGTTGGGTAACGCGACGGGATTCTTCGACTCTGCGGAGTTTATGCTGAGCGAAGGAAGCGAGTCGAACGGGGCTAGGCTCGGAACGACGGGGAGTGGGGTTGCCCCTGACGAATTCATCGGCAGATTGAAATTGCAACTTTCCATGAAGACAACGCTTGCTCATCAACTCGCCAATTATTCGTCCTCGTTTCGGTTTGAGGATCTTTCGAAAGAAGTCGTGCACGAAGTCAAGCGGCGCGTCATCGACTCGCTGGGCTGCGCACTCGGCGCATGGAATGAAGAGCCGTGTGCGATCGCGCGAAAAGTCGCATCCGATTTTTCGGCGAAACACGGAGCGACAATCTTTGGCACTAATCACCAGGCGCCGCCCGACTGGACCGCATTCGCCAACGGCTGTTGCATTCGCTATTTCGATTACAACGACACCTATCTCTCAAAAGAGCCGGCGCATCCGAGCGACAATATTTCCGCGGCGCTGGCTGCGGCGGAAAGCGTCGACGCAAGTGGGCAGGAATTGATCGCCGCGATCGCACTTGCCTATGAAGTCCAATGCCGGTTTTGCGACGCGGCCAGTATTCGCGCGCGCGGGTGGGACCATGTGACTTACGGCGCGTTCTCCACGGCGCTTGCGTGCGCGCGCTTGATGAAACTTGATCCGGAAAAGACGCGCCACGCGGTGAACATTGCCGGTGTCGCGTGCGCAGCCATGCGGCAGGCGCGCGTGGGCGAACTGTCGCACTGGAAAGGCGTGGCATTCGCAGACGCCGCCCGGCGAGGCGTTTACTCGGCCCTGCTCGCGCGGGCAGGGATGACCGGTCCCGCGCCGATCTTCGAGGGACAAATGGGGTTCGAAAAGGAACTTGGTGTTTCGTTAGGCAACGTGGGCGAAAAATTCAAGGGCGCGCCGGAAATGATTTTGAACACGAGCATCAAATTTTGGCCGGCCGAATATCACAGCCAAAGCGCCATTGAGGCAGCGATCTCCCTGCGAAAAGAAATTGGCGATCCTGCAAAGGCAAAGTCGATGACGATCGAGAGCCACGATGCTTCGGTGGACATCATCGGGAGCGAGCCGGAGAAATGGAAACCCGAGACGCGCGAAACAGCTGATCACAGTCTGCCGTACATTACCGCTATCGCGTTGATCGACGGCGAAATCACCGACAAACAATTCGCCCGCGAACGTTTTGCGGACCGCGAGGTCTGGAAATTTTTGGAGAACGTGAAAGTCGTTCGCCATAACGAGCTGAGTGGCATGTACCCAGAGGCGGTCGCGAATATCGTTCATGTCGATCTTGTCGACGGGAAACGGCTGACAAAGCGCGTGGATTATCCAATGGGACACGCGAAAAATCCGCTGAAGGATTCAGAGGTCGAAGAGAAGTTCTTTGCGCTCGTTGAGCCGGCGATTGGCAAGGAGCAAGCCCGGAAAATTGTCGACCTTGTCTGGAAACTCGATGAAGCCAGGAATGTTGACGAGCTCGTGAAGGCGCTGCTGATGCCAAAAAAAGAATGACGAAGCATGAGCAAGAGCAAGAGGCTGCGTGAGCTGATCGCCACAGGTCCCGTAATGCTGCCCGGTGTTCCGAACGCTGCGATCGCGCGGCAGGCGGAGCGTGCTGGCTTTGATGCCGTATACATCAGCGGCGCGGGAATGGCGAACGCCACCGCTGGCCTTCCCGACATTGGGTTGCTGTCGATGACGGAGGTCGTCAGGCTCGCAGGGTATGTTGCAAGTGCGGTAACAATTCCGGCAATTGTCGATGCGGACACCGGTTTCGGTGGCGCGGAGAACGTCGCCCGCACGATTTGTGAACTGGAAAAGGCAGGCTTGGCCGGTTGCCACATTGAAGATCAGGAATTTCCCAAGCGCTGTGGACATCTCGCAGGCAAATCAGTAGTCGATCTTGATGAGATGGCTGGGAGAATCAAAGCGGCGGTCAACGCACGACGCAACGAATCTTTCATGATCATCGCACGCACAGATGCGCGGGCGGTTGAGGATTTCGATCGCGCCGTGGAACGTTCCCGCCGTTATCTCGAGGCAGGCGCGGACGCGATTTTTCCCGAGGCGCTGCAAAACGCAGATGAATTCAAGGCGTTCGCCAGCGAGGTGAAAGCGCCGCTGCTCGCAAACATGACGGAGTTCGGCAAGAGTCCTCTCCTTTCGTTTCAAGAACTAGCGGATTTCGGTTACAAAATGGTGATTTTTCCGCAGAGCGCATTCCGCGTTTCAATGAAAGCAAGCGAGGAATTTCTGCGCGATCTAAAAAAGACCGGCACGCAATCAGGTTGGATCGAGAAAATGCAAACGAGGGGGGAGCTTTATACGTTGCTGGACTACGATCCCGCGGTGGAAAGTTGGAAGGGTGGATGTTGAATCGTAAGTACTTTAATCCGGTGAGTTGAACGATTGCGATTCGCAAGTAAAGAGAAACCAATGCCTACTGAAAAGAAACCAGAATACAGCCCGGGCCTTGCGGGCGTGATTGCGGGTGAAACGGCAATTTGCTGGGTGGATCCAAATGCCGGTTTGATGTATCGCGGCTACGACATTCATGAAATGGCGCAAAAAGCGAGCTTCGAGGAAGTCGCTTACCTGCTGCTCAACGGCGAGTTACCGAATGGAAAGCAACTGGCCGAGTTTACGCAACAAATTGCCGCGGAACGCGCGTTGCCTGGCCAGGTAATGGAAATGCTGCGGCTTCTGCCGAGCAAGACTCATCCAATGGATATGTTGCGCACCGGCGTATCCATGCTGAGCGCTTTGATAAGGACTTGAGCGACAATTCACACGACGCCGACATCCGCAAATCGATCCGCCTGATCGCGCGTGTTTCCACTCTAATCACTGACGGCTGGCGCATCTCGCACGAAGAAGAACCGCTGCCGGAGAAGCCTGATCTCACCCAAGCCGGCAATTTCTTTTACAAATTGGAGGGCAAAGTTCCGCAGATTGGCAAATCCGAATGCTGGACACGATTTTCAATCTTTACGCCGATCACGAATTTAACGCGTCCACTTTGCAGCGCGCGTAACCGCGTCACACTGGGGAATCTACGCGGCAGTTACCTCAGCCGTCGCAACGCTTAAAGGCCCATTGCAGCGGCGCCAATGAGGAGTCCATGAAGATGCTCGAGGAAATCGGAACGCCCGACGCGCGGAAAGCTGGCTAATGGAAAAACTGGGGACGAAGGACAAGATCATGGGGTTCGGTCATCGCGTTTATAAGAAGGGCGATTCACGCGTGCCGGTAATGCGTGAGATCGGGCGCGATCTGGGCAAGCGCACTGGCAAGGAACAATGGGTGCCAATCTGCGAAAAGCTCGAAGAAGTGATGGATCGCGAAAAACATCTTTGCGCCAATGTCGATCTTTATGCGGCGCCGGTGTTTTGGATGCTCGGGTTTCCAGCAGAGTTAAACACGCCTCTGTTCGCTGCGTCGCGCGTGGCCGGATGGTGCGCGCACGTGACCGAGCAACACGACCATAATCGACTGATCAGGCCGCGCTCGCTTTACGTTGGACACAAATTGCGTCCGTATCCGGGCTCGACTGGCAAAGGCGCGTAACCCTTCGAAGCTGTAGCGGCGGCCTATAACCGCCGAACTTACTACTCTTCGGCGCTCATGGAGCGCCGCTACAATGAAAGAATCGCAATCTCTCCAGGAAAAATACGCTCCGAACAATGCCTGCTGGGGCTGTGGTCCGGCCAACCCGGACGGATTGCATATCCGGAGTTTCCCAAAAAACGGCGAAGTCGTCGCGCAATGGAAGCCGGAGAAAAAATACGAAGCGTTTGAGGGAGTTCTGAATGGCGGCGTCATCGGCACGTTGCTCGATTGCCATTGCAATTGGACGGCCGCCTATCATCTGATGAAGCACGCGAACGAGGATCACCCGCCGTGCACTGTCACGGCGGAATATGCAATCAAATTGCTCCGGCCAACGCCGACGAATGATTCGGTATTTCTTTCCGCGAAGGTTGTCGATCTAACAGATGATCGCGCAACCGTTGAAGGAACACTCACCGCTGGTGGAAAAGTCTGTGCAACGTGTCGCGGCGTTTTTGTCGCGGTGAAAGAAGGTCATCCCGCCTACCATCGATGGTAAGAGTTTTTCTGTTGCTAACCTTCCTGGCGGCGAGTGCAGCGTCGGGGGAAAATGATGCGGCATCCCGGATTGCAGCGATAGAGACACGAATCGGCGGGCGAATCGGTGTGGCCGCGGTCGATACCAGCAACGACAAACATCTCGATTATCGGGCGGAGGAGCGATTCCCGATGTGCAGCACGTTCAAATTTCTCGCGGCCGCGGCCGTGTTGAAGCGCGTCGATGAGAAAAAGGAAAGACTGGAACGGTTCGTGCCTTACAACGCGAAAGACATCCTGGAATATGCGCCTGTGACAAAGGAACATCTCAATGAGGGCGGGATGACCTTGGGCGCGTTGTGCGAAGCGGCGATCGAACAGAGCGACAATACAGCCGGCAATCTCCTCCTGAATGCAATTGGTGGACCTGCGGGCCTAACGAATTTTGTGCGTGCCCTGGGCGACCGAGTAACACGTCTTGATCGGATTGAGCCGGAATTGAACAGCGCCATACCCGGCGACGAGCGCGATACAACAACGCCTGCGGCGATTTCTTCGGACATGCAGAGGCTATTACTTGGCGACGCTTTATCAGAAGCATCGCGCCGTAAGCTCGACGATTGGTTGCAGCGCAATGAAACTGGAGGATCGATGATTCGCGCAGGAGTTCCAAAAACGTGGAGCGTCGGCGACAAAACTGGGCGCGGGGCGAACGGGGCAACGAATGATATTGCCATCATGCGTCCGCCTGGTCGCGCGCCGATCCTGCTTGCCATTTATTCTGTAGGATCAACAGCGACTGCGAACGATCGAGCGGCGGCCATCGCCGAGGTGACAAAGGTTGTCGCCGAATTCTTGTAACCAAAAGAGGCCGCGAACGACGCTCTGAATTAAACGCCCGAATTTCGTCGATGCGCAATTCGCAGGGAGTGCTCAGTTTGCGTTATGAAAACATCAACTCCGAAAACTTTCGCGAGCAGCGCATTTCGTATTGCTCCACTTCCCACTGAAGTCGCAGAGGAAGCTCGACACATAGCACAGTCGGGCGCTGAGGACCATGCTGTCATCAAAGTGGACTCGGCAACCGGTTATCCTTGCCGGCATTGTCTGCGTTGGGCGCAACCTGGCGAGCACGTCATTTTATTTCCCTACGCTTCGATTCCGCCCGGTCATCCGTATTCCGAGACCGGACCGATTTTTGTTCATGCTGAGCGGTGCGAACGCTACGGCGCGACTGGAGAATATCCGGCCGATTTTCGCAATGGTCGCGTGTTCCGCGCTTACGATGCAAATTACAATATGATCGATGCCGAGGTCGCGAATGGAAATGATCCGGAAGCAGTCATCGAGAAGTTGCTCCAAAATCCGAAAACCGAATTTGTTGATGCGCGTAGCGTTACGCGCGGTTGCTTTACGTTTCGAATTCTGCGCGCGTGAGGATTGGTGCAAATTCCTTGCCCGAATTTCGTCGATGCGTCAACACACGCGACCGTTTAACTTGTTAACATGAAAACAATGGAACTTCTTCCTCCGGCCGAAACAATGTATCGCGCGTTGTTGAATCGCGATTCGAGTTTTGAAGGCATATTTTTTGTCGGAGTACGTACGACAGGAATCTTCTGCCGGCCGACCTGCGCCGCAAAAAAGCCGGCACCGCAGAATGTCGATTTCTTCGCCACACCGAGCGAAGCAGTAGAGCGCGGTTATCGCCCGTGCTTGCGCTGCCATCCTATGGACCCGAATGGGCACCCGCCGAAGTTGATCGAGCGTCTACGCGCTGAAGTGGAGCGCGCGCCCGGCGGACGGCTTACAGACAAAGAACTGGCTGCGCTGGCGATCGATCCCTCAACCGCGCGACGTCAATTCAAACGCCACTACGGAATGACGTTTCAAGCTTATCATCGCGCGCGCCGGATGGGTCTAGCCTTGAGCCAGGTGCGGCAAGGCGGCCGCGTGGACGAAGCGCGAAACGGCAGCGGGTTTGAATCTGAGAGCGGGTTTCGCGAAGCGTTCACCAGGATTTTTGGCGAACCCCCGACGGATGCAAAGACGAGCGCGCCGCTTCTAGCGGAGCGAATCGATACGCCGCTCGGACCGATGATCGCCGTTGCGGATGACGAAGGCCTGCGGCTGCTCGAGTTTATCGACCGCCGCGCGACCGAACGTGAATTGTCGCTCTTGCGAAAACGATTGCGAACAAATGTAGTCCCCGGCAAACACCGGCACCTTGAAGCAGTCCGTTCGCAATTGGCGGATTATTTCTCGGGCAAAAACCTGGAGTTCGACATTCCGCTGGCGCCGGTTGGTTCGCCGTTTCAACTCCGGGCCTGGAAAATTTTGCAATCAATTCCAGTGAGCGAAACACGCTCGTATTCCTGGATGGCGAAACGCCTGGGAGATGAGAACGCGCGCAGGGCTGTCGGCCGAGCGAACGGCACAAACATGATCTGCATTATCATTCCGTGTCACCGCGTGATCCGCGCAGATGGCACGCTGTGCGGATACGGCGGCGGTCTGTGGCGCAAGAAATGGTTGTTAGACCACGAGCG
>JAALOD010000115.1:6200-10985 GCA_013372845.1 Candidatus Udaeobacter sp. | reverse complement strand
GCGAAATCGACCTGGTTGGTCGCGATGGAAAACTCACGTCCGATCACGCTCCACGCTTGCACGTCGATCTTCGGGCCGTAAAAAGCCGCTTCGTTCGGCACTTCGACATAATTAATTCCAGAATTCTTTAGGACGTTCCGCGTCATCTCTTCGGTTTGCTTCCAAAGCTCAGGTTCATCGACAAATTTCTCGCCAAGCTGCGAAGGATCATGCGTAGAAAAACGCATTAGGTATTTCTCGATCCCGAAAAGCTTGAAATAATTCAGGTACATCTCGTTTACGGCATTGAACTCGGCTTCAAACTGTTCCGGCGTCATGTAAAGGTGCGCGTCGTTCATTTGCAGCGAGCGCACCCGCATAAGGCCAAACAGCTCACCGCTTTTCTCGTAGCGATAATCCGTCCCATACTCCGCCAGTCGTAGTGGGAGGTCGCGATAGCTGCGAGGCAGCGCTGCAAACAATTTGTGATGATGCGGACAGTTCATCGCCTTGAGGTAATAGCGATCACCAATCGAGGCTGCGAGTTGCTTTAACTCTTTCACCTTGGCTTCATCCGCGCGCTCCGCGAGGCGAACTAACCGCAGCTCGCCAAGCAACTCCTTCTTCGTGGCAGGATCTGAGAGATTTCCCTCCTTCGCCTCATTAAGGATTCGCTCCCAAAGTTCTCCGCCATAGTTTTCAAAGCGAGCGATGATTGCGTTCACTTTTTCAAGTTGCTCCCTATCGTCGTCTTCGATCAAACTCATCGGTGGGAACATCGATTCGGCGTAGTAGGGGAGATGACCACTTTTTTTATAGAGGCTCTCGCGTGCGATATGAGGCGTGCGCACGCGTTGATAGCCGGCAGCGAACTCGGTTTCCTTGGCGAGCTTTTCCAGTTCCTCCGCGATGACTGCGCCACGCGGGAGGAACATTGGAAGTCCCGGACCGACGTCTTCATCGAAAACAAACAGCTCCAGTTCGCGGCCAAGCTTGCGATGGTCGCGCTTCTTCGCTTCCTCGAGCATGGCGAAATAGTCGTCGAGTTCCTTTTTCGTTTTGAACGCCGTGCCATAAACACGCTGCAACTGCGGATTCTTTTCATCGCCTTTGTAGTAAGCGCTGGCGACGCTCGTCAGGCGAAATGCGTCGATGTTCCCCGTGCGCATTACGTGTGGCCCCGCACAGAGATCGATGAAGTCGCCGCTGCGATAGAGCGAGATTTTTTCGTCGGGCGGGATGTTCTCGATGATGTCGAGCTTGAATTTGCTCGGCTCGGGTCGCTCGCTCAACGCCGCGAGCCGACCTTTTTTCCCAAGGGCCAGCGCTTCATCGCGTGAAACTTCAATCCGCTCGAATGGATGGTTGGCTTTGATCTCCTTTTTCATCTCCGCCTCGACCTTTCGAAATCGTCAGGTGAGATGCGGTGGAAGATCGACATCGTAATAAAAACCGTTTTCCACCGGTGGCCCGGCGAACTGCGCCTTCCGCCGATTTTCAGATTGCGGTCGCGCATGGGAAGCCGAGTGGCGCGCGCTCGAGGTCCGTCATCTGTGCGCATTTCAGGCGTTTTGCGTTCCTCGTCATAGATTTGAGAGATCTCACTGCTTCGTTCACTCGGAATGACAATCGGCAGTACATGTGAAGTCGAGTGACGCAGGCGCTCTAGATCCGTCATCTGTGCGCGCATTTCAGGTGTTTTGCGTTCTTCAGTCATAGAGAAGCGATCAAAATTAACCACGAAGTCGCCAAGGACACGAAGAATTTGCTCGTGCTCTGCATTCGGAGCGCCTGTCACACAATTGTAACTTGGAAGATATCGTGTTTCCTCTATACGCTCGGTTTGCAACTAAACGCCATTTGTGAATCCTGCAGAACTTTTTCGTCAAGAAACTGACACGGTGCAGCTCGCGCCGGGCGATATCCTTTTCCGTGAAGGCGACAAGCGTGACAAGATGTACGTGGTATTGGAAGGGGAGATGGACGTGCGGCTTGGTGATTACGTAGTCGAGACCGCAGGAACAGGTGCGCTGATCGGCGAGATGGCATTGATTGATGCCAGCCCGCGGGCTGCCAACGCTGTGGCGAAGACCGCGTGCCGACTGGTGCCAATCGATGAACGACGGTTCCATTTTCTCATTCAGCAGCACCCGCATTTCGCAACGCATGTGATGAAAGAGCTAGCTGCTCGCCTGCGCAATATGAACGCGGCGGCGATGCGGTAGAAAATCTCAATAACCCAGAGTCAACGCTGGCTTTCGCAGCAGCGGACTCGGCGTTATTTTTCGCCGTGCGAAGAGTTGCGCAAAATCTGGTGCTCGCCGCGATTGTCGCAGCCGGTTGCGGACAAAAAGCTCCGCCAGTTTCCGATTTTACGTCGCAGCGTCAGCGCATGGTCCAGCAGCAGCTGGTGACACGCGGTATCAATGACGCGCGCGTTCTCGCTGCGATGGCAAAAGTACCACGGGAAGAATTTGTCACTCCGGAATCGCGTGCTGCAAGTTATGAAGACGGCCCGTTGCCGATTGGTTATGGCCAAACCATTTCGCAGCCGTACATCGTGGCATTCATGACGGAGCAATTGCGTCCGAAACCGAGTGACCGCGTTTTGGAAGTCGGGACCGGGTCAGGTTATCAGGCGGCGATTCTGGCCGAGCTGGTGTCGGAAGTTTACTCCATCGAGATCGTCGAACCGCTGGCGAAAAATGCCGAGGCGACATTGCAACGGCTCGGCTATAAAAATGTGCATCTGAAAATCGGTGATGGTTACCAGGGCTGGCCGGAAGTGGGACCGTTCGATGCCATCATCGTGACCTGCGCGCCGGACAAAGTTCCGCAGGCGCTCGTCGATCAACTCAAGGACGGTGGGCGCATGGTCATTCCTGTCGGCGAGAGATTTGCTCAGCAGCTGTACCTGCTTGAAAAGAAAGACGGCCAATTAAAACAAAGCGCCACGTTGCCCGTGCGTTTTGTACCAATGACGAGCGAAGCTGACAAGCAGAAGTGATGTGCGAATTTGTGAGATCCTTCGCTTCGCTCAGGATGACAAGCTGCGGC
Organism: Candidatus Udaeobacter sp.; assembly: GCA_013372845.1. Classification (GTDB taxonomy): domain Bacteria; phylum Verrucomicrobiota; class Verrucomicrobiia; order Chthoniobacterales; family UBA10450; genus Udaeobacter. Next base: position 7,949 of record JAALOD010000115.1, on the reverse strand, counting down.
TTGTCATTTAATCGCCGCTAGTTTCTTCAAATCGACGCGCTTGACCCATTCCTGCAGGTCCTTCGGGTCCTGCTCCTGTAGCTCGATTTGAACAAAATAACGATTGGCGATCATGACCCAGAGAGTGGAGTGCTTGCTTTCTTTCTCGAACGCTTCAAACCCAGGATTGCCATCAATTTTGACGGACTTGCCGTAACCTTCGCTGGTTTCGTTATTGCTGTTCCAGGCAGCTGTCGTGGCATTCACGTAATCCGGATTCGCTACGGAATCGAGTATGCTGATCGCCGCTGTCGGCGCTTTGTCGCCCTCGCCCTTGTGATAATCGCGATGCACGTTTGTGATTCTGAATCCGCCGACGTCTTCCGTCGAACCTTCCGCTTTGTCAGCGGCCCAGCCTTGCGGCGGGTCCGGCAAAACGGGGAGCAGTTTCTGATAATCAACGGCGTCAGGCACGAGAATCGGTTCGTTCTGCGCACGCACGACGCCGGTCCCGACGGTGATGAATAATGCGAGCGCGAATAAACCTGCACTGGCGGCAGAGCCAAATCTCGGTCGAGGAACGAGAGCCGTCGATTTCATGCTAACCTCCTTCTCCGCAATTAGAGATTCCCTACACGATTGACTTTACAGCCGCTGTCAAGACGGTTTGGGCGATGCCCACGAGAGCGCACTAAAAACCATGTGGATGGCGCATTGCGTTGGTGTCTCCTAAGCGCCGTTTTCGCCGCTCCTTCCGTATGGATGCGCCAGTCCGCCACAGGACGATTTGCCGTGGCCAACCGGGACATCGTTCCGGGATTTAAGGATCCAAAATTCCAGCGCGGCAAGCGTGATTCACCTGCGGCACAACTTCGATTGGTCTCTTGATTGAAGCGCGATTTCAGCGCTTGTTTACTCGGCGATTGCATGCCTGGGGCGATGCCCCAGCTCGGTTGAACAGCGCCTTGGCGCGAACCAGAGACTCCTTGTCGAAGGGAGAAGGTAGCGTGAGCGTTGGTTTCGTGTGGTCGCGCCATGACTGAAACCGCTCATCTCAATCCTCTCCCCTCACGTAAGGAGAGGCGGACCAGCGCAAGAATACCTGCGACGTCCCAAGCCTTCGACGCAGCGCGGTATCCCTTCTATGCGAGCAAGCTCGTATTACTCCTTTGGATTTCAGCTGTCGCGGTGAGGCTTGTGTTGATCGATCAGCCCTACGTCGATCACTGGAGCTGGAGGCAAAGCGATGTCGCGGCGATTGCGCGCAACTTTTTCGAAGGCGGTTTTCGTTTCGGATACCCTCAGATCGACTGGGCTGCCAACTCAGCCGGTTACGTGGGAACAGAGTTTCCCATTCTGCCATTCCTTGCGGCGATTTGTTACAAATTCGCCGGCATTCACGAATGGATGGGACGCAGCCAGTCCGTGATTTTCTTCGCTATTTCGCTCCCATTCTTCTTTTTGCTGGTGCGCGAAACCTTCGACAGCGTGGCGGCGATTTGGGCTACGTTTTTCTACGCCTTTGCGCCGCTGAACGTCTTTGCCGGTCGCTCTTTCATGCCCGATGTGCCGTCGCTCAGCCTGGGAATCATCGGGCTGTATTTTTTTCTGCGTTCCGCTCGCGATCCAAAACCAGCGTGGTTTTATCTGTCTGCGATTGCGATTTCCTTGTCGATCTTGATCAAGGCCACGAGCGTCGTCATCGCGGCGCCGCTTTTGTATTTGGCTGTAGCCGAGGGTGCCGACCACGGCCCTGATCAACCTCGTCAC
>JAALOD010000115.1:1310-6100 GCA_013372845.1 Candidatus Udaeobacter sp. | reverse complement strand
TGTTCGTCGCGCCGCGTGGAAAATATGGCTGCCTTTTTGATTGGTGGCTGGTTGCCATGGTTCTGTTTGTTGTGGCCGTTGGCTACGGCAATCGCCATCCATGGTACCAGTTGCCTTTCGTGCCAATGGCTGCTGCATTTGCCGGCGCTGCATGCGCTTTTTTTGGATCGAAAATCTCTTCGCGCGTTGCAGTCGTGGCCTTGTCGATCTTGCTTGCAGGTTCATTTGCAATTCTGGCCTTCCTGTACGTACGACCTCTTTATGAATCATCAGCCGCACAACTTCGCGATGCTGGTCTGGAATTAAACAAGCTTACGGCGAGCGATGCATTGATTGTCGCCGTGGACGGTGGCAATCCAACCATATTCTATTATGCGAAGCGCAAAGGCTGGCATTTTCTCGAGCAAAGGGGGATTTACGACGGCAATCCTAAGAATAGCCAGCAAGCGATTGCCGATCTTGAGAGACTGCGTCGCCAGGGCGCAACGCATTTTGTCTTTACCACGCCCAGGTTTTGGTGGTTGGAATCTTATCCCGAGCTAACACAGCATCTCAGCGGAAGCGCGACGCTTGTCGAGGCGACTTCAGAATTTAAAATCTACAGACTGGACGCCGTGGCAAGGTGAGAATATCCACCATTTCTGGTTTCTCTGCTGTGTCATGTCGAGCCCTTCGACTTCACTCAGGACAAGCTCCGTCGAGACATCGCTGAATTTTTAGAAGATGACGACCAGAGGTTCCTCGACTCCGCTCGGAATGACAAAATCGGACGCTTTAAAGCCTCGCCGCCAGCTTGGGTTATTCGATGCCACCATGATTGTCATGGGCGGCATCGTTGGCGCGGGAATTTTCGCTAATCCGTCCGAGGTAGCGCACCGCGTTCACACGCCGTTGCTAATCCTTGGCGTTTGGGTACTGGGCGGCATTTTTGCAATGTGCGGTGCGTTTATCTGGGCTGAACTGGCCACTCGTTTGCCCGCCGCGGCGGGCGGGCAATATGTCTATCTTCGCGACGCATACCATCCTGCGGTGGCGTTTGTGTACGGATGGGGACTGCTTCTGGTGACGCAGACCGGCGGTATGGCCGCGGTAGCTGTTATCTTCGCATCCTACTTTCGTGCGCTTACGGCAGTAGGTTGGAATGACAGCGCAATCGCAGCTGTGGTGCTGCTTGTACTGACCGGCATTAACTGTTTTGGCGCGCGCGCCGGTAGCAATGTGCAGAGCGCTTTCATGTTGTTAAGGATCGCAGCGATCGCGGGGCTTGTGATACTTGGGTTTTCGCTTGGCGGCAGCTCCCTCAAATCCGAGCCGCGGCTAGCCCCTCCGTTTTCTTTTGGAGTTTTGGCAAGCATTGGGTCCGCGATGGTTCCCATTGCGTTTGCCTATGGCGGATGGCAGACCGCGACTTTTGTTGCAGGTGAAATGCGCGATGCGCGCCGTGATTTATCGCGTGGACTGCTAATGGGCGTGGCTGGCGTTGTGATCCTTTACCTTGCCGTTAATTTCGTGTGCCTGCGAGTGCTCGGTCCAGCCGGTCTGGATGCAACGACGACCCCGGCGTCGGACGTAATGCGGGCGGCGCTCGGTTCACGCGGCGCGCAATGGATTGCCGCCGGTATCGCGATCTCGACGCTCGGATTCCTAAGCCAAAGCATGTTAACGGGTCCGCGGGTGTACTACGCGATGGCGCGCGACGGACTTTTCTTCGCAAGTGTCGGCAAGCTCTCGCAACGCTCGCGAGCGCCAGTAGTCGCGATCATGCTTCAGGGTCTGGCGGCAATCGCCATCGCTTGTTCCGGGACATATGGTCAAATCTTGAACTTTGAAGTGACCGTCGATTTCATTTTTTTCGCGATGACAGCGGCGTCGCTGTTCGTCTTGCGCCGGCGTCAGATCGGATCAGACACAGTTACCTATCGTGTGCCAGGCCATCCGTTCACGACGATTCTTTTTGTTTTGTCCTGTGTTGGAATTGTCGGAAGCGCTATCGTCGCTTCACCGCCGAATAGCGCAATTGCGTTGGGTATCATGCTGGCTGCGCTTCCGGTTTACTACTATTGGAGGAAGTTCAGACGAGCAGATTCATGACACACAAGCATTCCGACTACATGCATTGGTCAAAGACACAAAGCCGTGCGCGGTTCAACCTCGCAACGAGTGGCGTTGCGTCGTTTCCGCTCCGCGAATTGCCAGTCCAGTTGGAGACACTCGAAATCAATGGCAACGACGACGGGTATGGCCATCCGCCTTTACAAAAAGCGATCGCTGTACATCACGGCGTTGATCCCGAATGCGTGGTAGAGGCGGCGGGAACGTCCATGGCGAATCATCTGGCCATGGCCGCGATCCTCGAACCGCGGGACGAAGTCTTAATTGAGCATCCAGCGTACGGACCCATTCTCGATGTCGCTCGATATCTTCGCGCGAACGTGAAACGGTTTCCGCGCATCAAGGAAATCGGCTGGGCCGTCGATCCGCAAGCGATTCTTAATTGCATTACGCCGAAGACGCGGCTCATCGTGATCACGAATCTGCATAATCCAACGAGCGCGCTTACGCCGAATTCAGTTCTACGTGAAATCGGCGAGATCGCGCGCAGCGTTGGAGCGCTCGTTCTGGTGGACGAAGTTTATCTGGATGCGGTTTACGAGCGGACGCCACGCACGTCTTTCCGTCTCGGGCCAGAGTTCGTCGTGACCAGCAGTTTAACGAAAGTTTACGGCGTCAGCGGGCTGCGGTGTGGCTGGATCCTGGCGCGCCCGGACCTCGCCTGGAAGATGCGCCGCCTGAACGATCTGTATAGCGCAACGCCAGTTTACCCTGGGCTACTTCTCGCTGTCGCCGCATTTAAGCACTTGAATCGGCTTCGCGAAAAGGCGCGCCGGATCGTGGACGCGGACCGCAAATTGCTTCGAGATTTTCTCGTACAGCAATCTGGTCTTTCAGCGGTCTGGACGGATTGGGGCACGACGTCGTTCGTGCAATTACGCGACGGGAACGCTGATGATTTCCTGGAAACGCTGCGCACGAAATTCGACACTTCAGCAGTTCCGGGTCGTTTTTTCGAAATGCCCGATCATTTTCGCATTGGTATGGGAGTGAACACGGAAATGTTCGCCGACGGGCTTGATCGCATCAGCCGCGCGCTTGGAGACCACTGAAATGAAGAGACCTAAGCAATTCGAGATTCGCCCTGCACACGTCGAAGATGTGCCAATCATTCTGGAATTGATTCGCGATCTGGCGACCTACGAGCGCGCGCCAAACGAGGTGACCGCGACAGAGGAGCAACTTGTCGATGTTTTGTTCGGCGAACGGCAGGCGGCGGAAGTTATTCTCGCGTTTGAAGGACAATCGCCGGTCGGCTTCGCGGTTTTCTTTATAATTTTTCCACCTGGCTGGGGCGGCCCGGGCTTTACCTCGAAGACTTGTTCGTGAAGCCGGACAAGCGCGGCAAAGGCTATGGACGCGCATTGCTGGTCGAGCTAGCGAAGATCGCGCGAGATCGAGAGTGGGCCGGATGGAATGGGCGGTGCTCGATTGGAACGAACCGGCGATCAAGTTTTATCGCGCGCTCGGCGCCAAGCCAATGCACGAATGGACGGTGTTTCGATTAACTAGTGATGGGATTGCGAGACTAGCAGACTCGGGGCGAGTCGACCAAGTCCCGCCTTCGCCAAAGCACGGCGCGGCTCGTCCGCTCGCTGGCGAGGAGTAAGAGGAAAACAAATGGCGAAGGAAAGAACAAAGATTGAGGATTATGCGTTTCTCAGTGATACGCAGACCGCTGCTTTGGTGAGTCGGGACGGATGCGTTGACTGGCTTTGTCTTCCGCGGTTCGATTCGCCCGCGTGTTTCGCCTCGCTTCTGGGCGATACGAAAAACGGGCATTGGCGATTTTTCCCAGAAGAAGAAGTCGTAGAAACCCGTCGCCGTTACCGTGGCGATTCGCTGATCCTCGAAACGGAAATCGAAACCAAGAGCGGCGCCGTGCGTCTGATCGATTTCATGCCGCCACGTGGCGAGAACCCGGACATCATCCGGATCGTGGAAGGATTGCGCGGCAAGGTCTCGATGCAGATGGAACTCGTCATCCGGTTTGATTACGGGCAGATCGTGCCATGGGTGCGCCACCGGAATGGTGGGCTGGAAGCAATCGCGGGACCGGATGGTTTGATCTTGCGAACGCCGATTGAGACGCACGGGAAAGACCTGACCACTCTCGCCGAGTTTCCGGTTAGCGAAGGCGAGAGGGTCCCGTTTGTGCTTACGTGGTTCGCTTCCCACAAGAATCCGCCAAGGGCGATCCACTACGAGCATGCCTTGCGTGACACAGAGCAGTATTGGCGAGAATGGTGCAATCAATTTCAGGGTCAGGGGAAATGGCGCGATGCAGTAATGCGCTCGCTGATCGTGCTCAAAGGATTGACCTACGCGCCCACGGGTGGCTTGGTCGCTGCGGCTACGACATCGTTACCTGAACAAATCGGGGGACCGCGCAATTGGGACTATCGCTACTGCTGGCTTCGAGATGCTACGTTCGCTTTGCTCTCACTACTGCGCGCCGGTTATCGCCAGGAGGCTGAGGGATGGCGTGAGTGGTTGCTGCGAGCTGTCGCCGGGAGCCCCGCCCAGATGCAGATCATGTACGGCGTTCGGGGCGAGCGTCGGCTCACTGAAGTCGAAATTCCCTGGCTTTCAGGCTATGAAAAGTCTGCGCCGGTACGCATCGGCAACGCTGCTTCGACTCAATTTCAGCTTGATGTGTACGGCGAGGTGCTGGCGAC
>JAALOD010000115.1:0-1210 GCA_013372845.1 Candidatus Udaeobacter sp. | reverse complement strand
GAGCAAATTCGCGCAGAGGTTTGCGAGCGCGGTTACAACTCAAAGAGAAAGGCGTTCACCCAGTTTTACGGTTCCGATGCGCTGGACGCCAGCCTGCTGATGATGCCGCTCGTCGGTTTTCTGCCTGCAAGAGACGAACGTGTCCGCAATACCGTCGAGGCCATTGAACGCGAGCTGCTGGAAGATGGTTTGGTGTTGCGTTATCGGCCGCAGGAATGCGGCGTGGACGGATTACCGGGGCGTGAAGGTGTTTTTCTCCCATGCTCTTTCTGGTTGGTTGCTTGCTGGCACCTCCTCGGTCGAAAGAAAGAAGCGCGCGAATTGTTCGAGCGCTTGCTTGATGTGCGAAACGACCTGGGGCTTCTCTCCGAGGAGTACGATCCGCGCGAGAAACGACAGCTGGGAAATTTTCCGCAGGCATTTTCGCACGTTGCGCTCCTTCGTGCCGCGCGAGTCCTTGATGACGAACAGGAAACTGCGACGTCGATATGAATCAATCCTGATCCAAGTTCTCCCGTGAAACGCGATGGCTTCGTGTGTGTTCAGCGCCAACGGCGCCGTTCATTGTAAAGACTGGGGCAACGCCCCAGGGAAAATCAGTTTCAAAGAAAAGCGGTAAAAGCGCGAATCAAATAGCCCGGGTCTCGCTTGAAGAAACGAGCCACCGAACCAAATCCTCAATTGTTACAATCCCGCAAAAATTTTTCCTTCGGTCCAGGACAGCAGCAAGGCCGAGTCGAGCAGCGCGCAACTGCTGCACAACCCGATAGGCAGACTCCTCCTCATTAGTTGTTACGATGCGCCGGATATAATTGGCCAGCGGCTTGCTTCCATTCTGGTCGAGCAGGATATCGAGAACGTTAATCAATCCAGCAGGTTGCCCTCCTGACGTAATCACTGGCAGACGATCAAGGCCGGAAGAGGCGCTGAGCTCCACGGCTTCTCGAGTTGACGCACCAGGCGGCAAGGCGACGACTTTTGCCGAAGGCAACATTACGTCGCGCACTTTGACGCCGCGGAAATCGACTACGTTATGAATCATCGCCCGCTCTGTAGCAGTGAGGGAGCCCTCGAGCTCGCTTTGTGCGGTGATCTGTTTCAGGTCCTCGCGCCCCGCAAAAAGACGAGCGCGTTTGGCGGCGCGACTCGGCAGGATCAGCTTGCCCACCCGCGCCCCGAGTTCGAGTAATGGTGAGAACAGGAGCGATGC
>JAALOD010000114.1 GCA_013372845.1 Candidatus Udaeobacter sp. | reverse complement strand
AGCCCGCACGTAAGCTGTCGATTATTTGAAACAAGAGCGGGGCCGCGGCGATTCGCCCGACAAAATTCCCGTTGGAGCGCCCATCAAAATTTCCGATCCAAATCGCTAGCACGTAATGATTGAAGACAGCCACTGACCACGCGTCGCGAAAACCATGAGACGTTCCCGTCTTCCAAAACACCGGCGCGGCTTGATCCGAATATGTCCGGCTAATTTCGGGCCGTGGCTGATCGAGCATCTCCAAAGTTAGAAATGCTGCTTCCGGCATGATAATCCGGCGTCCGCGCAAGGCGACTGGATCGCGTGAAGTCCGGCGAAGCGGCCGCAACTCTCCGTTATTGGCAAGAGCAGCGTACAGGCGAACCAGGTTCTCCATCGTGACTTCGGCCCCGCCCAGCGGAAGGGTCAATCCATAAAGAGCTTCCAGCGCGGTAACGCGCGCCTGCGGCGCGGGAGAAATTCATAAAGCGTGGGATGACGCAGCGGGATGCGAGCTCAACCGCGGGAAGATTGCGGCTTCGCGCGAGTGCGTCACATGCGCGGATCGGGCCGACAATTCCCGATCGAAATTTTCCGGATCGTAATCGCCAAAACTCTGCGGCGCGTCGGATAGGATCGATAATGGATGAATCAATCCCTGCTCCAGAGCGAGCGCGTAAACGAATGGTTTTAGTGTAGAACCGGGCGAGCGCGGGGCACGTGTTCCATCCACTTGTCCCTGGATTTCGCCGTTGAAGAAATCGGTCGAGCCCACTTGTGCGAGCACATCCATGCTCCGCGTATCGATTAACAGTGCGGCCGCGTTTTGGATTCCGCGACTGCGGTTTGCGCGAACGTAGTCGGTGATTCGGCGCTCGATTAGTTGTTGCTTCGCGAGGTCGAGGGTGGTCACAATCTCGTCTCGGCCTTTCTCGGCCGCCACAATTTGCTGGACAAAGTGCGGCGCCAGAAATGTGCGTTCCGTTTGCGCGCGAGCGCTGAATGAGCGCGCGAAGAATTGCCGGTTGATTTTTGCGCGATCGTACCAGGCGCTCAACGCCGAATCGAGTGAGCGGTTATCGCGGTCAGCAAACAACGCGCGCCGGGTCGGGCTTTGCGGAATGACGCAGAGCGAAATTGCTTCCGGCGTCGCCAAGTGCCCGGCGCTCTTGCCAAAATAGATCTGACTTGCCGCCCCGACGCCTTCGATGTTTCGCCCATAGGGCGCGAGATTCAGATAGGCTTCAAGAATCTGGGATTTCGAGTAATGCCGCTCGAGCTCGAGGGCGCGAACAATCTGAACAAACTTTCCCCTGAAAGTGCGGGTAAGGAGATGATAACGCAACCGCGCCAGTTGCATGGCGATGGTTGAAGCGCCGCTGCGTGCCCCGCCCGGTCGCAAACCAAATGCCGCCCGCACCAACGCGACAGGGTTAACTCCCGGATGATACCGATAGTATTTGTCTTCAAATTGGAGAGTGGCATCGATCAGCGCGGGAGAAATATTTGGCAAAGAAGTCCAGACCCGATATTTCTGGTCGGTCGTCAGAGTGATGCGAAGCAGTTTCCCGTTGCGATCGCGAACGCACTGCGAGAATGAGATTCCATCGAGTAATGGCGGCCTGGGCAGCGCGATCCAAACGAGTGCGACAGATGCGACGAGAATTGCGAACGCGAGCAGAAGTTTCTTGCAACGCCCAGTTTTATACGCAGTCATCCTGAGCAAAGCGAAGGACCTCGCCCACGCAGCTTGGACCACATATTGGAATGAGCGTGATCTATCCCCCTGTGGGAGGTCCCTCGCTTCGCTCGGGATGACACGCCTTTTCATTTTCTGTATCTCCGATGAGCTACTCCGCCACGGTGATCTTGCCACCAACGCCGCAGCCTTTGATGGCGCGCTCGTACATCGATTCTGCAAAAATAGGCGGTACCGTAAACGCGCCGCGATTAGATGATTTAATTTGATAATTGATCTCGAGTACGCTGCCAGAAACCGTCCCGTAAAAGACGGCGCGATCTTCGCGAACATCGACATAATCGACGCCAGAAATTGTCGAGACGCCGGGTTGCAAAGATGTCCCGACAACTTCGAACCCGCCTGGCAGAAGATCGATAATGGCAACATTGGTGACGGAATCATCGCCTACGCTTCGCGCCTGCAGACGGACATGAATCGGTTCGCCCAGTTTCGTCCGCGTGACCGGCTGATCGTTCTTGTCGAGTAACTCGCGATGAACTTCCAGGCCTGCGGTGACCGGCTGCGTTGGAACATGTCGATCAAATCCAGCTTCCACCACCTGGAAAAAGGCGCCCGGCCGCTGAGCTTTCCAGCGCTGTTGAAGCGAGCGCGATCGCGTCTTTCGAAAACTAGTCCGTTGCAGCAATTTCGCACCGCTCGTTAGGCAACCTCGCGCTTGTCTTTGTGAATTTCACCAATGCTGAGCACGGGCAGCGTTTGCGCGATGGCGTGTGAGTACGATTTCAGGGCCGAAACAGCATAAGCGGCCGAGAGCGTGTTGAATTCCCCGCGCCCGATCGGCTGCAGAATGTGCTCAAATTCCGCAGCCGAAATTCCTTTGAGACGCGCCGGAAACGTGCGGGCGAGTACGGTAATGTATTGCGCGTTCGCTCCGAGCGGTTGGCAGAAGTCGTCGTAATCCCCGCTCGAATCATTGGCGATCTTGTAAGCGCCGATCAAATCGTCTGCATCTTTATCTTTGTGCAGAAGTTTGAGCGCGCCCGCGAGATAAACGCCGGTTACATCATTTTGCCAAATGTCAGCCTGATGCTGATCGAGGTAATCGCGCAGATTAAGAATGTAATTGGTCGTTACGACACCTTCGCGCGTGAGCACGTAAATCCCGTAGGCGATGGTTCGCGCGTCGGCCAGAGTCGAGGGCTCGAGCGTGACCATCTTTTGCAGGTAGCGCAAGCCACTCGCGAACATGTCCGCGGGGGGCGCAAAGCCGGCTGTTTTCGCCGTACTCAAGAAATCCATCACGTAAACCGAATTGAAACTGATCTTCTGATCTGTTTCCGGCGCCCAATAACCGAACGCACCCTGATCGTTTTGCCGGCGTCGCAGAGTCGCGAACGTTTTTTCCAGCTGTGTGTTTACCTCCGCTCGGCTAAGACCGAAGTCGCCTTCATCCGAGAGCAGGAGCCGGCAGAATGCGCCACTCGTGATCTGTTCGCTGCAACCGTGAGGAAAATCTTTTAGAAAGACATAAAGACCGTGGGCGAGTCCCAGTGGCATGGCCGCCACGGCGGCTTCGCGCTTGGCGAATTCAGAATAGATCGCCCGTGTAATTTGGACGTCCACGTGTCCTTTTTTGAAATTACCGCTGCGAACATCGGTCGCGTAGGGAACGGCCGGACGAACACTCAGCGTAGCGCGGCGCCGCGTCTCAATACCGTTTCGACGGGCGACGAACTTTGTTTCGCCGGAGCCGAGCATGTCGTTGACATGGAAGCGGAACTTCGCGCTTTGCTCGTGTCCTTCTGCGATTCGCAATTTTTGGGTTGGCCTTCCCAAGATCGACAATTGCGGAGATGTCTCGGCGCGGAGCTCCACCTCTGCATCGGCGCCGGACCCTTCGACATTGTTAGCGACAGTCACGCCGGCCTCGAATTCGTCGCCGGGAGCGGCCAGCACCGGCACGCTTGGCGTTACGACAAAAGGTCCACGGATGAGCGCGTCGCGGTCGGCTGATCCGGCTGTTTCATTTGAAACGCCGACCGCCATTATCTTTAGAGTCCCGTCGAAAAAGTCGGGCACATCATAGACAACTTCACGAGCTGTCGTGTCGGCGTCGATAATGCCGGACCAAAACACCACCGGTTTTTCTGTGACGCGTTTGAACGGATTCAATTTTTGAACTTCGCCGCCGTCGCCACCGAACGCGGAGAGAGAACGCAGCAAAGAAAATTCCGGAATGATAAGATCGACGATCTGCGCCGTCTCCACGCCGAGAGCGCATTTGCGGAAGAGATAAGTTAGCGGGTCCGGCGTTTTGTAATCGGTAACTTGCAGAATTCCCTGATCGACCGCGAAAATGACGATCTTGCTGGGCCGGTCGGTCTTGTAGCCGATGTGCAACGGTTCGCCCGGTTTCACTTTCGCTGCGGCTTGGAGATCGATCTTGAGTCGGCGCTTTTCGATATTGGCAGTGAATGGGACGACGCCGTAACTGAGCGGACTGACAAAAATTTCCTTGGAATCGAGCGCTCGCACAAACGCAACGTTGATGTAACCGGTGCCTTCAAAATCTTGAGGCAGGCGAATGTGCTGGATGCTGCTGGCGGTGTTGGTTTGGAACCAGCTGTAGCCATAAACCTTTTCCCGTTCGATTGTGATAAGACCGTAGCCGCTGTATGGCGCGGTCACGCTTAACTCAATTTCATCCCCGGCGCGATACTCTTTGGCGTTAAGTTTGATCTGCAACTCTGCGTTTTTCTCGAGGGCGCCGGTCATTGCGGCGTAACCCACCACCGAGAACCGCAGCTTGCTGAGAATGCGATTTTGATCGTCGCGCAGTTCAAGCACATAATCGCCGGGCTCCTCCGTTGGAAGAGCGTAATGATAACCGTTTGCTGCCACCGAGATTTTTTCTGATCTGGCGGGGCGCTCTTTCAAGACCGACTCATAAACGTAATTGCCATTTTCCTGCTTCTTCAGCACAGAAACATATTCTTGCGCGATGAGGTTAAGGCTGATGTTTTCGATTGCGATGCGGGTGAGTTGCGGATCCACTGCGACTAGATCGACGCCCCGCGGTTTGTTCATCTCGATGTAACGCAGGTCGCCATCGGCTTTGTAGCCGACCACGTAAGGCAGGGCGGAAACAAGTGCGCCGACATCGCCTGTAACGCTCTCCCCTTCGCCTTCGAAGCCTTCCGCAATGAATCGCATCGCGTAAGTCGCATCGGCGAACCGTTCGAGTTGCAAATCAAAGTCGCGTGGCCTTCGCCATCGGTTTTCTGTTCGCCGAGATCGACCGTTTGCTCCGCCGAGATTTGTTTTCATCAATCAGCGGATCGAAGAAAGTGAAGTCGCGAAACTCCGAAATGAAAATGCCGCCGGCTCGAGCTCAATCTTGCCTGTTACACGCCGATCCGTTGCGGGCGTGCCGTAAAGATTGGCCAGCGCAACGGAGGCGTGCATTTCCTTGGATGAATCCAGCCGCGGGCGCAGTTTTGGAAAGCGCGTCTCGATTTTCATGCGATCGGGGAGAAACCTCTTTCACCTGCGCCGTGGCGGAACCGAGCAAACTCGAGCGCTTGTTATTTTTGATCAGGTAAACGTTGAACGTATAGAGGCCGGTCGGCGATTCATTGGCGGTTTGATAGCTGAGTTCGGTAAAGCCAGTCTCCGGCAAAGTAGTTTCTTTGTCTGCACCGGCGATCGCGCGCATCCACCACTTCGGTTTCAATGGGCAAACCTTTGAGATTGCCGCCCCAGCTTCGCTGTTTTACCACCATGCCGATGTGAATTTCGTCTCCGGCCGGTAAACGCCCCGCTCGGTAAAAACGAACGCGTCCAGACCTTCCGGTGCGATGTTCTGCGCTCCTTCAATCTCGAAGCGCGAAAAATTCAGACACGGTCTTCGCGCGCGAACGGCATGAACGCGATGTCGTCGCCATTGCGTGCCACAAACGCCACCGGCGTTTTTTCGCGCTCCGATTTTTCAACAGAAGGGAAAGCGCAATGACCGTCTGCGCCCGTTTGGGCCGTCTGGATCGGCACGCCGTTTTTGCCCAGAATTTCCACTGTGGCGCCATTGATCGGTTGGCCATTTTTGATCGACATCAAAAAAACGTCGCTGGTGCCGTCGGTATTTTTCTTGGTCAGAATTCCGATGTCGGTAACGAGCAAGAATCTGCTATCTCTGGCCGACTTTATCGGTTTCTTTTTCACCGGGTCCCAGCCGCGTGCGGTCAGAAAGAAAAGGCCGCGCTCACTCCCGCCATCCGCTGGTTTGCGGAGATGCTCCGCGAAATCAAACGCCGAGTAATTCGCCTTCCATTTGTTTTCCAGCGCAATCGGCTGTTGCTCGATCGCAATTCGAGAGATGTTCTCCTTGTTGAAATACCGCGGCGCCCGGAACTCCGGGTCTTCGAACTTCCCTTCAGTCTGGCTAACGAGATGGTTGATCTGAGTGGTGGCGACGCGCGCGACTTCAAATTCGACCGCGGCAAAGCGCGTGAACGGATCGACAATTTCCTGTCGCCGTTGAGCGCAAGCAGACCTCCTTGACCTTCGATCTGCACTTCGCGCGGAAGCTGCGGCACTGCAACGACGGCGTTGTAATCTTCCGCTAAAGGATAATCACCGAATGCGCGTACTCCTTTTGCGACACGAACGTAGAGCTCGCCTTCCGATTCGACACGTATTTTAAAAGCATGTTGTCGATCCTGTGCCCTTTCCGAGGGAACGACCGTGAATTCAATTCGCCTGGCTTGCTCGAGCACATCATCCGGCACGTCGGTCGGACTTTGCCATTTCCGCGCATTATCGGATTCCGTCGTGTCATCTACTTCGTCCTCTTCCGATTCGGCGCTTTGCCTGTTTTCGCCGGTTTCGTCACTTTGATCGGCGGATCCCGAATTGGAGCTTCCCGAATCGCTTTCTTCGGTCTTTTCAGCCTGACGCTTCGGCAGCAGCCGGATCTGAATGGCTTTAGCCAGTTCACTGCTGCTGATGTCCGCCGTCGTGTTCAGAATCAGGACCTGCTCGGGTTCGCCATTCTTGTTTCGAGCGATATTTCCCTCGATGGATTTGATCTGAAATGCGGTCCCATTTGAAGGAATGAGCAGCTTTTGATCGGCCGCGTCCCGAGTTAGGGCGCCACCTTGCGCAGTCCGAACCCCTTTGCTCAGCTCGAGCTTCATGAAATCTTCCTTGTCCGGCAGCGTCACGTTCGAGCTCCGCAAATACGCGAGGCGCCGGTGCAATCCGTAAGTAAGCGTAAAATGCGGCACCGGATCGGAAGGCGGAAACACAGCTGACCCGCCGATCATCTCTAGTTGGATATGTCGATCTAATTCACCGGGCTCGACTGCGTGCGTCAGTTCCAGTGTCGCGGTGATCTGCCGTTGGGTCGGATTAGCCGGGTCCTGATACAGTTCAAGTTGTTTGATTGCGATTTGGAACGGCGGCGTCTGGAACTCGTAAGTCAATCGCTCCAACTTGATGTGCGGTGGAAAGAATTTCTTGTCGAAGACGACCTTAAATTTTTGGTCGGCCGGCCAGTCCTCCGTTGGTTTGAAGAATAAATGTTTGTCGTTAGCCCACATCCATTTACCGGTTAACGGAGGATCGAGCCGGACGCCCTGCAGAGATGTTTTATCTTTATCTTCCAGGCGCGCCGCGGAATCGCTGAATCGAATATCAAGCGTTGGAAAAGTCAGGTCCTTCTCCAGCTTCGTTACGGGAACCGCCTCAATTATAACGCTTACGTAGCGCGGCTTGGGTCGATGTTGGTACCAGTGCAGCGTCCAGGCCGTCCCGCACGCGAGCAGGACGATGGCGACGACTCCCGAAGCCGTGATGAGGGGATGTGCGCGATTGAACTTGGAGAAGGCGGCGCCGCTTTGTGAAAGCCAGCGCGGCGGACTCCATTGTAGCCGGCCGAAGACCGCGACAGCGATCTTCTTTAGAAACTTGAAAAGAAGCAGAAACGGTAGGGCAGCCAGTTGAAGGGATCGGGTGAGGAGTGCTTGTATTCATAAGGAGGATACGTGAGTTCAGCAGGAATCTTTCAGAAAATCGATATTATGTGCCCTGTGGGCAGAACTGCGTTAGAAGATCGATATGAAGAACAGCGGGTTGATTGCCACGCGCCGCACCGGCCTGGTGGATCGACTTGCGAACTGGGACGATCAACGGCGTTGGCAGGAGTTTTTCGACACTTATTGGAAACTGATCTACTCGGTGGCGCGAAAATCCGGTCTGGCCGACGCCGAAGCACAGGAAGTCGTTCAGGAAACAGTCATCACCGTGGCCAAGAACATCGATAGGTTGAAATACGATCCGGCAGTCGGCTCGTTCAAAGGCTGGCTCTTACAAATCACCAGGTGGCGCGTCGCCGATCAATTCCGTAAACGTGAACCGGAAGGTGCGAAACGCACGCATGTGCACGACGACAGTTTCACGGCAACGATCGACCGTGTCCCTGATTCGAGGATTGTCGATCTCGAAGCAGTCTGGGAAACGGAGTGGAAAGACAATTTATTGGAAGCCGCGATCGCGCGCGTGAAGAGGAAAATCGATCCAAAACAGTTTCAAATTTTTGATTGTTATGTACGCAAAGAATGGCCGGCGCAAAAAGTTGCCGAACGACTCCGAGTCAGTGTCGGCCAAGTCTATCTTGCGCGGCATCGCGTGGCGGCGCTCCTGAAAAAGGAGATTAAAGCGCTGGAAAAGATCGATCGCTGATCGGCTTCCGGGAATTGCCTCGCGGTCGCGCGTTGTGTAAAATCGGGCATTCCCCGCGAAGTCACTGCTCAGATCCCAATTATCCCTGATCACGAATTGCTACGTGTGATCGGCCGCGGCGGTTACGGGGAGATTTGGCTGGCGCGGACGGTGACCGGTGCATTTCGCGCGGTGAAAGTTTGTACCGCAGCACGTTTGAAACCGAGCGCACGTTTCTAAGGAGTTCGAAGGCATGTCCGCATTCGAACCCATCTCGCGCGCACACGATGGGTTCGTTGACATTCTTCACGTCGGCCGGACTGCAGATTATCTCTATTACAGCATGGAGCTAGCCGACGATCATTTGGCTGGCCGCAAGATCGACATCGTCAATTACGAACCGCGCACCTTGAAAAGTGACCTCGCGCGGCATGAATGCCTCCCAGCTGATGAATCGATTCGCCTCGGGCTCTCATTAACGAAAGCGCTCGAGGCGTTGCACGCGCGCGGGTTAACCCACCGCGACATCAAGCCATCGAACATCATTTTCATCGAGGGCGCGCCGAAGCTCGCCGACATCGGATTAGTGGCTGCTAGCGGACAGCAATCATTCGTTGGAACGGAAGGTTACGTACCGCCGGAAGGCCCGGGCACCCCGTGCGCAGACATTTACAGTCTGGGCAAACTTCTTTACGAGATTTGCACTGGAAAAGACCGGCTCGATTTTCCAGAGATCGATTCACAATTGAGCACTCGCCAGACCGGGAGCAGCTGTTGCAACTCAATCGAGTGCTGCCAAAAGCGTGTGCGAATGACCGAAAAGCGTTACGGATCGGCTGAGGCAATGCATCGCGATCTGCGCGCTCGAGGGCGGCGAGCCTCGGAAAAATCGCGCGCGAAATCTTATTTGCCATGATGTTCTTCTGGCGCTGGCAGTCGCGGTATTTGGTTCTGGCTGGAACGCGAATCTCGGAGCAGCGGATCGATCTCACCTGACGATTCAAACCGCTCCGGGCCGGCGCCTGTCGTGTTAGGCGATCACGCGCAGAAGAGTCCGGCCACATTCGAAGATCTCGAGCCGCGCAAATACAACTGCGCATCATGGCTCCGGGTATGATCGCTGAAACGAATCTCGATTTAAGCAGCAAACGCCCAGCTGACTTGCCTGCCTTTCATCTCGTGCGGAGTAAAGGTGCGCTGCAAATCAAATCTGAACCAGCTGGCGCGCAGTTTTCGCTCCGAAGCGAAGACGGTCAGGTTACGCGCGAAGGCGTGACACCGCAGTCAATCGTTGATCTTCCGACGGGAAAATATTCGCTGATGGCGCATCGGGGCGATTGGTGGATGCAAGACGAAGTCGAAGTACAACGGGGCGAGACAACGAACAAGTCATTTGCCTTTGTCAGTGCGATCACCAACGTCACGAGCGAGCCGAGCGGCGCCGAAATTTTTGTCGACGCAAAATCGCGCGGCCGCACGCCGCTGCGCCTGGACCTACCGTCGCGCCCGCACGAACTGCTGGCGCATCTAGACGGATGGCCTGACGAACAGCAAAGAATCGACGTTGACGCGCAGCGCGAAAACACCGCCCACTTTGTCTTTGCGAATGGCAGCGTCAAGATCACCAGCGCGCCGGGAGGCGCGACCGTCACAGCGAACGGGAAAGAGTTCGGGCAAACACCGCTGGTGATCGAGGAAGTAAAGCCGGGCAATGCAGCTTACGAGCTGCGGCTCGCTGGTTACAAAGCGACTTCCGTCAGTGGCAAAGTGGAACCGCAACAGCAGACATTTTTGGCGGCGCGCCTGGAAAAGAGCGCCGGTCCCGCTTCCGAGCAGCCGTTTACCAATTCGCTAGGGATGAAATTCGTTCCCCTCAGCAACGTTCATATGTCGGCGTGGGAAACGCGGGTGCAAGATTACCAAGCTTTTTGCCGTGCAACCGGACGGCGTTATGAGCCCGCCGACTTTCCGCAGACAGCAACTCATCCGGTCGTGAAAGTAAACTGGTTCGACGCGATGGCATTTTGCAAATGGCTGACCGACAAGGAGCGTGAGGAGAATTTGATTGAAGATCAACAAGCCTACCGTCTCCCTACCGATCTCGAGTGGAGCGTGGCAGTTGGCCTGGTTAACGAGAGTGGTGCCACGCCACAGGCGCGCGACGGTAAGATCAAGAATGAGTTTCCCTGGGGAAAACAATGGCCGCCGCCCAACGGCGCAGGAAATTATTCCGCAGCCTCAGGGCAGCGCCGCGGCGCAACGATGCCGGTAGGAAGTTTTAACCCGAATTCGCTAGGCTTGTATGATCTTGGCGGAAACGTGTGGGAATGGTGCGGCGACACTTATAAGGGCGACAGCATTGTAACTGGCCGCGATTGGGGCGTACTGCGCGGCGGTTCCTGGGCGACGAGCAATCGCCTGGAGATGCAATCCTCGTATCGAAACGTGATCGATCGGAATGATCGCGACGTAATTTACGGATTTCGCTGCGTCCTGGCGACGCAGCCCGAGAAAAACACCGACAACTAGTAATTTCTACCGGTACCGATTGGCGGCATTGACAGTTCCAGACCGCGGATCACGGAACAGTTTGTAGAACTGCCGCCTGCGCCGGCGGAGTACGCCGCTATTATGATTTTCGCGCCCTCAATACGCGGCAGTGGCGGCAGCGCGTTTTCGCGCATTCGCGTCGAGAATACGCTTGCGCAAGCGAAGCGATTTTGGCGTTGCTTCCACGTACTCATCTGTATCGATGTATTCGATCGCGCGCTCCAAGCTCATCCGCAGTGGCGCTTCCAGTTGA
>JAALOD010000113.1:8580-11696 GCA_013372845.1 Candidatus Udaeobacter sp. | reverse complement strand
TGGGCAATCGAAAGCTCACCGTGACGTCTTATCGCGGATTATTTCCAGTTGTCGAAATTCCGGCTGGTGCTCATGGACGGCTTGCTCTCGTTTACCGACCAGCCTGGTTGATTTTGGGAAGTGCAGCCGCCGCCGCTTGCGTTCTTGTACTCCTCCTGGCATTCATCCTAAGAGGCAGAGAGAACAACTGACCTTTTGTCGATTGTCCCCCGGCCGTTATGACTCAAGCCCACTACCGAACGTTTAAATTCGCATGCGCCGGATGATGCGCGCAAGCTTGCCTGTCTTCGTTCGTTTAAGTTTTAGGTAATAGGCTGCCCATTCTTCGGAGATTCGGGTAGCTTGTTTTTCAACGGCCGGCGGGGGGATTTCCATCCCCGGCGGAAATGGCAATCCCAGAAATTCCAGAACGCGCTCCGCAGCGGCATGGTGAGACGCGACAACGTCTTCGTAAAAAAGGACCAGGGGCTCAATTTCATTTTCACGAAAGTAATTCGCCCAGCCTTCGTCGTGCGCCGCGATGCGTCTACACCATTCGTCGATCGCCTTGAAATCGAACTTGGGTATGGCGCGTGGTTGCGATTTCTCCTGCGCTTTTTGAGCCCAGACACCTGTTTGGCATGCTATGGCCCAGGAGATCGCCTGCTCGACATGGTTCCGACGGCGCATCCAGATATATTTCGGCTTGCCAAAAACGGCGGCGAGAAGTTGCGCCCCGCTAAGGTTTTTGTATGCGGGAATTTCCTGCAACACCTCCAGCATTCGTTCGAAATAACTCCACATTATGACGGTGCCGAAGACTCCGTTGGCCCCGGTATTTTGTTGTAAAACTTGTTGCACATAGATCGCGCGCGATGGCGCCCCCCAACGCTTTTCCCAGGCTTCTCCGGGCTTGGACAAAAAATGCTCCTCGGGCGACCCGGCCATGCCGGTACTTCGGAGGATGTTGCAAAGCAAATGCGTTCCGCTGCGCTGAACAGAAGCAATGATGTAAGAGATTGCAGGGTCCATTATTGGAGCGTTTCCTCAAGTCATGTAACTCATGCTTCGTTAGCCAAAACTGGCATTTTTTCGCATCGCGTATTCGAATTCACCGTTTTCTTTGCGCTCCGGTCTGTGGCAGAGAACTATCCCTGGCGATCCGCTAAATTCAAAGCGACAGCGATACGAAACTAAATGGCTGGAGATTTGCACAGAATAGATAAACCTGAGCCGCGCAACGTCACGAAGATAGTCGCGACGGTGTTACCGCCCCTGTTTCTCGCAATACCCTCGCTTTGGCTTTTGTTGTCCGTGCCGCCACTCTGGCGCGGTGTAGATGCGTATAACCAAACGGTTCGGCCGCCGGGAATGGTGACAATTTTGCTGCACGCTCCCCTGTACTGCACGCTGAGCCGCATTCCGCTTTGGTTTGGGTATCTGATCAGCGGATCGGGACCAGCCGAGTCGCTTGGCTATTTCATCAAGCACACACAGCTAACCGACGCTGGCGTGTATTTACTAGTGGTTTTACAGCATGGTGCTTTATGGTGCGGCGCTATTTACTTGATCTACGCGATCGCGAAAACATTGCTATTGCGCCTGTTACTTGCGGTTTTCTTTGCCAGCCAGCCCCTGTTCTACAGCTTGGCGCATTGTGTGGGTTCGGAAGCGCTGAGCGTGATCGTCATTTTGTTTCTGGCCGCAAGCGGCGTCCGCCTCATACGTCGTTACCCCGATACCAGAACACGCGACTGGATCGTCTTCACCGTGTTTATCGCTGCTGCGGCTTTGACGCGTCACATTGACTGTGTCCTCGCTGCGGTTTTGCCGATTACGATGATTGTGATCATCATTGAGCGCGGCTTGCGTCGGGTCGTCACAGACCAGAAAGCAATTGCCGATGCGAACTTCCAGTTCTCAAAAGCATGGAAGATCTGGTGGATATCTATCGCCACCGGCCTGATCGGGTTGTTCTGCGCCACGAGCGTTACTCATTTCCTTTGCTGGCGCGCACACACGCCATGGCGGTCAACCTTTGGGTACACATTTCTCTGGCGCTTCAATTTTCTGGAGACAATGCAGCCATCACCGCGGCAGGCGCTCCTCAATCTCGTAGCGTCAAAATGCAGATTACCAGAATCTCTCCAACTGCTTGAGCTGCTTGGTGATTGGATCGATCGAAACAAACACTGGGAGCCAGGGGCCTTTATTCAAGAAGCTCACTCCCATTTGTCGGATCCTGAAATGAAATACCATGGTGAGAAGTTTGATCGAGTTCTCAATGAGATTGCATCCGGTTTTCTTTATCCGCCGGCGGCACCGCTTAGATCGGCGGCGCTGAGCGATTTCACAACGGCAACGGCATCCACGGAGGGCGATATCGTACAATTCCTCTTTGTGAATACAGATTATTTTTTCTCCCATCGCGACAAAATGCCGCAATGCTCGGGACTCAAAACTTTTCGTGAACCACGCGACCGACTTCTTGAAGCACGCAAGCTGTCCTACTTTCGATGGTGGAATCTGCTTTCCTTTCGCGCCTGGGGGATCTTCGGGCTTATTGTCTTGCTGTCAGTGGTCGTCGTGGACTACAAACGCGGCGGAAAAAACGCGCCGGTAATTCTTCTCGCGGTCTCCCTCTCCTTTGTTGGGATGGCCCTAATGTTACTGAACTGTTTCTTCGCACAGCTTCAGCCGCGCTATATTCTGCCCATGATGGAGCTTTTGTTGCTCTCATTAATGATTCTCATCGCTGTGCTTTTCAGCGGATACGAATCGCCTAACCGTCAGTCCTCTTAAAAACACCCTCTACGATTTGGTTGCTTTCTTCGCTTCCCGTAGTGGTGCCCTCACGGCCTGATACCAGGCTATTTCCTCCTCCTCGGCTTGGCGAGTCCCAAACCCGGTTTCGCGTTGCCAGCGAATTATAACTGGCTCGGCTGTTCTAAAAGTTCGATGACGCGTTTCAGCAAACGGCCCGCGCCACCGCCATCGATGCTGCGGTGATCAAAGCTCAGTGTGATCTGAGCCTCCGTCCGGGGAACAAATTCTTTTTTCTCTTCATCCCAGGATGGAACTTTTTTTCCGGCGCCCAGACCAAGCAGCAATGTCTGATCTGGCAGTGGGATTGGCGT
>JAALOD010000113.1:4505-8480 GCA_013372845.1 Candidatus Udaeobacter sp. | reverse complement strand
CCCGGAGTTTCTGCAAGGGCCAGCGCAAGCGCGCGCACTGCGTAGAGGCCCGGGCCCGGTTTGGGATCGCGCGACTGTCGATCCTGCAGCACCGGCTCAAGATTCACCGACGAACCAATCGTTGAAAGCGGTCGTGTCCAACTTCGCCGCATCGCGTCGGCCACACCTGCGCGGATAGCAGAAGCTTCCTGCGCCGTTTGGTTCTCGATCTTCTGCAGGAAATTTTCGAGGTCCTTGATTGTAACGCGGTTGCCCGTGCCGGTGCCCATAATTCCTGCGAGATCGGCGGTTGTTAACTGTAACTCGGCCATCCGTGCGCGAACACGCGGGGACATGAACGTTGCGCCTTTCGCCGCGACTGGAACGGGCAATCCGCCCGCGCGTGCGCCGTCGCCGTCGCGCGCTGCGATCTTCTTTTGGCGTGCGGGAGCGACCTCCTGGTCAGCGCGCGCGGGAATTTCTTCTGCGACTTCGCGCTGCGGAGAAGGCGGCGCTTGTTTTGCAAATCTCGCGGCGTCCGCCTCGCTCGCTTCCACATATCCGAGGACCGCGCCCACCGGATAAGTCTCTCTCAATTGCACCGTGATTTGTGCAATTTTGCCTTTGCACGGCGTCGTCACGCCCATGACCGCTTTGTTGGTTTCGACGTCTATAATTTCCTGGTCATCCGCAATTTCATCGCCCGGCTTCACTTTAATATCGACGACTGTGGCTTCGGCGATCGATTCGCCTAGCTGCGGCATGATGATTGGGACTTGCGGCATAAATTTCTATTCTCGAAGCAGCGCGCGAGCTTTTCGCACGATCTCTTTCGCGTTGGGTCTATGGGCTGACCAAAGGTTTGGATGATAAGGGATCGGTGTGTCTTTCGCATTAATCCGCTGTGGCGCTGCGTCCAGCAGATGAAAACCTTCGCCCGTAACGCGCGCAATCACCTCGGCTGTTACGCCGCCCCAGGGAAATGATTCCCCCACACATAGCAGGCGGCCGGTGCGCGCAACTGAAGCAAGCACGGTATTCGTATCGAGCGGCTTAACTGAGCGAAGATCGACAACTTCAATTTCAAAACCTTCGGGAGCCAATTGTTCGGCGACTGCGAGCGCTTCGTGCACCATCGCGCTATAACTCACAATGGTCAGATCGCGTCCTTCCCGAGCGATACGCGCCCTGCCTGTGGGCAAGCCCTCGGTCGGCAGTTTGTCCGCCTTGAGATGATAATAAAGATATTTGTGCTCGCAGTAGACAACCGGATCATCGATGGCCACCGCTTCAATGAGCATGGTGTACGCGTCTTCCACCGTCGCCGGCGTCATGACAATGAGCCCCGGATAATGCGCATAAATTGATTCCATCGATTGACTGTGGAACGGCCCACTGCCTTTCGTTCCACCGGAAGGCAGACGAACCGTGATGGGAACCGGCACATTTGTCCGCCAGTAATGCGTGCCGGCATTGTTTAGGATTTGGTTCAGCGCGATGCTGGAGAAATCAGCGAACTGCATTTCGACAATCGGTCGCATTCCCTCAATCGCAGACCCAATGGCGGTTCCCACCATCGCATCTTCGCTGATCGGTGTGTTGATACGCGTCCGGAAATTCTTTAGCGAGACCTTTTGTTGCTTTGAAAGCGCCACCAAATGTGCCGCCGACGTCCTGCCCATAGATAAACACGCGTTTGTCGTCACGGAGCAGCTTCGCCTGCGCCTCGCGGATTGCTTCGAGATACGTGATGCTCATGGCTTCGCGGCGTTGATTCGTTAAACCGTTGAACCGTGGAATCGGAAACCCGATGTAACGCTGCGATTCAACAGCTCACGCCGGTTTCTCATCTCATTCAATTGTTCCCACGTCATCGACAAGGTCGCGTGTCGATAGCGCGCACCAATCTTCTTTGTCCCCTTCGGGCGGAGCTTCTTTCTGCGCGGTGGCAATTGCCTCGTCTACTTTTGCGGCGGCCTCTTTGCGCCACTCAGCCAGCGTTTCGGCATCGACCAATTTCAAATCAACGATCGCTTGCTCGGCGACCTTCAAACAGTCGCGTGCAAATGGCTCGCGCTTGATCTCCTCCGTCACGTAACTGGCATCGTCGTGTTCGCCGTGCCCGGAAAGGCGCAGCACGGAAGCGACAACCAACTGCGGCGGACGTCCTGCGCGCGCACGTTTAACCGCGCCACCGATTACCTCGAGACACGCGCCGAGGTCCGTTCCATCAAGGCTGTAACCTTCAAAACCATAACCGATCGCGCGATCGACCAGATCATCGCACGCGAACTCGCGATCATTCGGCGTGGAATAGGCATAATGATTATTTGTCGCGACGATAACCAGCGGCACCTGTTCCACTGCGGCGATATTCATCCCCTCATGAAAGGCACCGGCCTGCATCCCGCCTTCGCCGATGCACGCCAGGCCGACGAACCCTTTCTCTCCCTTGAATCGTTTGGACATTAGCGCGCCGACAGTCACCGAAATCATCGCTCCTAGGTGGCTGACCATGGCAAGCTGGTTCTCCTGTGGCCGACCGCGATGGATGTTGCCGTCACGTCCGCGCATGGGGCCAAGCCGCGAGCCTAGATAAGTGCGCGTGACGTCCAGCAGCCGTTCGCCGAATGCGGATCGTCCTGCCTGGTCGCGAATCAACGGCGCGAAGATATCGCCCTTTTTCAAAAACAAACCGCACGCGACGCTCACCGCTTCCTGACCTTTCCCAATGTAGACGCCGCCGGTGATCAGGCCGCCCCGATAGAGACTAACGAGTTTTTCCTCCAGCGTTCGCGTCAGGAGCATCCAGCGAAACGCTTCGAGGAAGCGCTCGTGCGGCAGCGCTGTCTTTGGCTTTTTGGTTTTCGATTGGCGCTGCGCCGTCTGAAGCATCTGGCAATTTTACGCGAGATTGAGCAGCCCGCGCAAAAAAATTTTATAGGGTGACTTTTGCTCTGGGGAGCACGGGCTGCCAGGCTGTGCTTTTCGGCAGTTTGCCGAAAAACTCGCCCGGCCGTGCCACGCCGAAGCATTCTGTAACGTCCTCGAAATCGTCGGCAAGCTGCCGACGACAGCAGGCTAGCGGCCTGCGCTTCGCAGAGAGAAAATTACCGCGTCGCAAGCACGAGATGTTGTTGTCTCGCCTTCTGCTCTACGTTCGCAAACATTTCGGTAGAGACCTGCTGTGGCGCGGTCAACTTCATTCCGACCAGCTTGCTCACGCCGCGCTCTTCCATCGTTACGCCGTACAGCACGTCGGCCTTGGCGATGGTGCGTTTGTTGTGCGTGATGATGATGAATTGACTCTGTTCTATAAAGCGGTCCAGCACACGGATAAACCGGTTGATGTTGCCCTCGTCCATGGCCGCATCCACTTCGTCGAGAATGCAGAACGGACTTGGTCGCACCATATAAATTGCAAACAGCAACGCCACCGCGACCATCGAGCGCTCGCCTCCGCTGAGCAGGGAAACGGTTTGCAATTGTTTCCCCGGGGGCTTGGCGCTGATTTCGATTCCGCAGTTGAGCGGATCGTTTTCATCGAGCAGGGAGAGGTCCGCGCGTCCGCCGCCGAAAAGCTCCACGAACATTTCACGGAAGTTGATCCGTACCTGAGCAAAGGTCTCGCTAAACAACTTCCTCGTAGTCGAGTTGATCTGCGCAATCACGTCCAGTAATTCGCGACGGGAATTAGTGAGATCATTATTTTGCGTTTCGAGAAATTTGTATCGCTCTTCCAGCTCGTCGTACTCATGAACAGCATCCAGATTTACCGGGCCCATGTTGTCGAGCTGCGTCCGAAGATCTGCGATAAGCTCTTCGACACGTGGAGGGGCGAGCTCCGCCAAACCCGGTGTCGCGAGAGTTCCGCCCTCCACTTTGTCATTACGCTTCAGCTGCGTGCGCAACGTTTTTTCAAACGCCCATTGGTCAGGGCTAAATTCGCGCAGATTAATTTGATACCGGCGCGAAACGCGGTCAGTGAGATTGTCG
>JAALOD010000113.1:1930-4405 GCA_013372845.1 Candidatus Udaeobacter sp. | reverse complement strand
ACGCAATTCGTTCAGTTGCTCCGTTGCCTCGTCTTCGCGCTTCGCGACGTCATCCTGCGCGGCCTGCAGTACTTCTTGCTCCCCTTGGTTCGCTTCCAAAGTCGCTTGTTCCGCAGCCAGTTCGTCTTCCAGTTTTGCAATGCGTTCGTCTGCGGCCTGGATTTGTCGGGCCAACGTAGTTTGCTCAGAGCGAACCTGGGTCTGCTTCTGTTCGCCTTCCTGGAGTTCTCGCGTGAGGAAGTGAATTCGATTGTCGCAATCGGATTTTTCACGTTCCGCGGTTTCGTAACTCCGCCGGGCGTCTTCCAGCTCGCTGCTCGCTTTTTCCACGGCCACTCTGGCTTCGTTGCATTTTTTAAGCAGAGCTTCGCGTTGTTTACCGATCTCGGAACATTCCCTGTCCAGGGCTGACATTCGCGCTTTGCGTTCGAGTAGAGAATCTACTGATGCTTCCCGGCTTCCACCAAACACAACTCCCTCGGTCGAAATCAATTCACCATCCAGCGTAGCAGCTGCGATTTCGCTGTGTTTTTTCTTGGCATTCAGCGCGTCCTCGAGGTTCTGAAAGATTGCGATGTTGTGAAGCAATTGCGCAACAAGCGGTGCGAGTGGCTCCGGCGCTTTCACTTTGTCGATTGCCCACCCGAGCGATTTCTCAGGAACGCGCCTTCCATGCTCTTTTGCTATGCCATTGGCGAGTTGCGGAACGACCAACGCCGCCTGGCCGAGTTTCTTCTCCTTCAGAGCCGCAATAATTTCAGGCGCCAATTGCGCGTCGTTTAGGACAATCGCCTGCAAATTTCGGCCCAATGCCGCTTCGATTGCGGGGATGAAATTTTGATCCACATCGAGATTCGCTACCAGAGCTCCGGCCAGCGCGGGCTTGATTCGCGATCGGTCATGCAGGCCTTTGAGCACAGCCTGCGACCCTTGCGCAAGACCTTCGCCCTCGTCGTTAAGCTGACGCAGAATTTCAAGCCGCGATTCTTTTTCTGCCTGCCCGCGCTCAATTGCGGCGAGCTCTTTCTCCATGCTTGCGACAAGTTGCTGGTGCTGTCGCAGCTTCTCGCCGCCAGTCTGAACAGCGGCTCGACAATGATCGAGTTTGTTCTGCAGGTTCTCGGCCGTCGTACGTACAGCGGCGATCTCGTCCTGGAGTCGGGTGCGGGCGGCCTCTATGTTCGAAACTGCGGTATCTAAACCGCGCCGATTTTCCTCTGTCGTTTCACGGCGGATTTTAAGACCGGAAATCTCCTCCTCCAGTTCAGCGATACTGCTCTCAACTTCCGACGCTGCTTTTTGCAGCGTCTGGAGTTTCGATTCGTGCGTGCTTCGCTCGCCGCGAAGTTCAGAGAGTCGGTCTGTAAATTTCTTTAGCTCTACTTCCTTGGCCTGCAGGACCTCTCTCGTCTTTTCAATCAGCGCGTTTGCCTCTTGAATTTCCTTGCCTTGCTGCGCGCGTTTAGTTTCGGCAGCACCAATATCGTTTCGAGAGCGTTCAACCAGTTCGTTCAATTCCTCGGCCCGCTGCCGATTGAATTGGATTCGATTTCGGTGCGCGTTAATTTCGCTTTCAAGACGCTGAAGTTCACTGCGGCTGCTCGCAATTTGCGAATCGATTTCTTCCAAGGCGCGGCGCTGCTCAGCCAAATCGTTTTCGCCTGCGTCGATTTTGGTGTGAGCGGAATCTTCTGATTCGCCAAGACGCGCGATCTCAGCCTGACAATGGGCGAGATCAGCTTCGAGCGCCTCGAGTTGCTTGCGAGAATAATGCGTATCAAGGACACGAAGGTCGTCGTGCATTGCCTGATAACGCCGCGCTTTGCCCGCCTGCCGCTGTAACGAACCGATTTGGCGTTTTACCTCTTTAATGATGTCGCCGACGCGCAGTAGATTTCCTTCGGTCGCGTCCAGCTTGCG
This sequence comes from Candidatus Udaeobacter sp., assembly GCA_013372845.1. Lineage (GTDB taxonomy): Bacteria > Verrucomicrobiota > Verrucomicrobiia > Chthoniobacterales > UBA10450 > Udaeobacter. The sequence continues at coordinate 2,485 of JAALOD010000113.1, read as the reverse complement.
CAGTGCCTCGCGTTTTTGCGTCTTGTATTTTGTGACTCCTGCTGCTTCCTCAAAAACTGTGCGTCGATCTTCGGGGCGCGAACTAAGGATCATATCGATCTTGCCCTGTTCCATCATTGAGTACGCAGCTCGCCCGATACCCGTGTCGGCGAAGAGATTCTGGATGTCGCGCAGTCGACAGGACGTTTTGTTCAGCAGGTATTCGGAGTTGCCATCGCGATAGACGCGGCGAGTTACGCGCACGTCATGCCAGTCGATGCCGAGCTCGTCAGCGCAATCGGTGAAAGTCAGTGATACCTCTGCGAATCCTACCGGCTTGCGCGCCTCGCTGCCGTCGAAGATCACGTCAGCCATCTCGTCGCCGCGCAAAGATTTTGCAGATTGCTCGCCGAGTACCCAGCGCACCGCGTCCAGCACATTCGATTTTCCGCAACCGTTCGGCCCGACGATAGCGGTGATGCCTTCGTGAAAATTCAGGAGCGTTTTGTCGGCGAACGACTTAAAGCCGAGAAGCTCGAGCGATTCTAAATGCATGGTAGGCCAAACCTCGGGCCT
>JAALOD010000113.1:0-1830 GCA_013372845.1 Candidatus Udaeobacter sp. | reverse complement strand
GACAACTGAATCACGCAGGATGCACCAATGGCTGATGAATCGACGCTGTCGATCCAACAAGCGCAGCGTGTCGATCATCAACTGGTCCGGGGAATTGGAATTCCAGCTCTGACTGCCAACATTGTCAGCTCGACAATTGGTGCAGGAATTTTCGTGATTCCGGCAACGGTTGCGAGAGAACTGGGACCCGCGGCCCCACTCGCATTTGTTTGTTGTTCGGTTGCAATGGTGTTGTTCGTTACGTGCTTCGCAATTGCGGGCAGCCGGGTATCCCTGACCGGCGGCCTTTACGCGTATGTCGAAGTCGCATTTGGTCGTTACGTCGGCTTTCTTGCCGGCGTGCTTTATTTTCTCACTGCACTCGGCGCAGTTGCCGGCGTCGTAAACGTTCTCGCAAATTCAGTCGCGCTCGTAATTCCATTCCTCGGGAGCCCCATGATGCGCATTGTCGTCATGCTCGCCGTTTACGGTTCGCTCGTCCTAATCAATATCCGCGGCGTCCGGCAGGGCGCAGGCGCAGTCACGGTGGTTACGGTCACAAAGCTCCTGCCGCTCTTGCTGTTGATTGGCGTGGGAATTTTTTTTGTTCATCCGCCGAATCTTGCCTGGAGCAGTTGGCCCGGCAGCAAGTCGCTAGGCGATGCGGTTATCCTGTTGATTTTTGCCTTTGTCGGAATCGAGGTGGCATTGATTCCGAGCGGCGAAGTGAAGAATCCGGCGCGGACCGTTCCGCGCTCAGCTTATCTCGCGCTCGTCATTACGACGGTGATTTACATCCTGATCCAGGTCGTAGGGCAGGGCACGCTCGGTGCCGATCTCGCAAACCATCCTGGCGCCCCGCTTGCCGAAGCTGCGGCGACTTTTCTCGGGAACTTAGGCCGCACGATTCTCCTGGCTGGAGCGACCATTTCCGCATTTGGATTTGTGACGAGCGACATCCTGAGTTCGCCGCGGATGATCTTTGCTTTCGGCCGGGATGGGGCGTTGCCGCAGTTTTTCGCGCACGTTCATCCCCGCTATCGATCGCCGGACGTGGCGATCATTACTTATGCGACGCTGGCCTTTGCACTGTCAATCAGCGGCACTTTTGAAAAACTGGCAGTGCTTTCGAATGTCGCTGTTCTGTTGATGTATCTGCTTTGCTGCGCCAGTTGCTGGGTTTTGGTGCAACGGGATGTGCGAGCCGACGGCGCTCAGCCCTTCAACTTTCCGGGAATGAAAATTGTGCCTGCGCTTGCGATCCTCGCGATCATCTGGATTCTGAGGCACGCCACGGCTCGCGAGTTTATCGTGACGGGAATTGTGCTGGCGGCAGCCTCAGTTTTGTATCTGATCCGCGTTGAAGTCCGCCGGAAACCATAGGCAAACGGCGAAAACCGATTAGCTTGTGGCCATGCGCGACAATTACCTTGAGGAGTATTATTCGTTCCTTCGGTTTCCAAGTGTTTCGACCGATAACCAGTACAAAGAAAAGTTGCAGGACTGCGCGCGGTGGCTCGTGAACAAGCTCACGAGCATCGGGCTGGAGACCCAACTAGTTCCCACGCGCGGGCATCCCATCGTCTGGGCGCGGAATAGACATCAGCCGGGGCGCCGCACAGTTTTGATTTATGGACATTACGATGTGCAGCCGCCTGACCCGTTGGAACTGTGGGATTCACCGCCGTTCGAGCCCGTTCTAAAAAACGGTTATGTCTTTGCACGCGGCGCAACCGATAACAAAGGCCAGATCCTTTCACACATTCTCGGCATTCAGGAAACTATCGAACAAAATGGCGACCTGCCAGTGAATTTGCATCTGGTAATTGAAGGCGAAGAGGAAATCGGCAG
>JAALOD010000112.1:8067-11753 GCA_013372845.1 Candidatus Udaeobacter sp. | reverse complement strand
GGCTAAGCAACGACGCATCGGGATCGAGTTCGCGTCCGAGCGGTATCAGATCGCGCTCATTTCCACCCGTGCCGTGCAAGAGTAAGAGTGTTCGCTTCGAGTCACCCGGAACGAATTCATGAAGAAAATCCGGTTGCGGCCTCATTGTTTGTGCGGCACGTAGATCGCGGGGAGAATTTTTTCGATTTGCGAACGCGCGGATTCCAGCCACGGCGGAAGGCGCAGATCGGTTCCAAGGTCTTCGATTGTTTCGTCCGACGTAAAACCGGGAGGCTCGGTTGCGATCTCAAACAGTACCCCACCGGGTTCGCGAAAATAAATTGAATGAAAATAAATGCGATCGATTACCGGAGTAACGTTGTAACCAAGGTCGACGAGCTGTTCGCGCCATTGAAGTTGCTCTTGTTCGTCACGCGCGCGAAACGCGATGTGGTGCACCGACCCGGCCGCCACACGCCCGACGCCGGAATCAGGCAGGCAAAGCAAGTCAACGATTCGGCCCGGCGCGCTATCGTCACCCGATGCAAAGCGAAACCGGTTTTCCGATTCCTCGATTAAACGGTAACCGAATGTGTCAGTGAGCAGACGCGCCGTCTTGTCGTAGCCTTCCAAGGCCGCCGAGACACTGTGGAATCCGCGAAGCGCATGTTCCGGGGGAATCGGGCTATCAGGCCATTGCTCAACTGACGGGAGCGAATTTGAAGCGACCAGTTCGAGCAAGAGTCCGTCTGGATCGACAAACCGAATCACTTCTTCTCCGAAACGCGCCGCTATTCTTTCCGCTGCAACATGCTGCCGTTTCAAACGCTCCAGCCAAAACCCGACAGAGTCCGGCGAAATTGAAAATGCAGTCGCCTCGATTTGGCCGGTGCCACGGATCCCGCGTCGTACACCGGGCCACGGAAAAAATGTCAGGATAGTCCCGGGCGTTCCGCGCCGATCGCCGAAATAGAAATGATACGTTCCCGGATCATCAAAATTGACTGTGCGTTTTACGAAACGAAGACCGAGAAGTTCCACATAGAAGTCCAGATTTCGCTGCGGATCGCTGGCGATCGCAGTCACGTGATGAAGTCCGGGAATTTTTTTCTCCATAGGCACCACATCGTAAGCACATGGATTCAATCCGCCAAAGCTTTTGGAGAGCGCGAATACTCTTTTTGTGCTGCTGTGCCGATGAGAAGCCACGCAACGATCGCGCTGACCACAGCCAGTGCTGCTCCAATCGCCATGATTAGCCTGAAAGCATGCACAAAAGATTCGCCGATCGCTTGTCCAATCAATTGTCGGGTCATCTGGTCCAATTCTTCAGGAAGTGCGGCGCCTGCGAGTTTACTACGTTGAGCTTGCAATGATTGCCACACAACGGGCGGCGCGTTCTCGTCGGCCAATCGCCGATCGAGCGCATGGTTAAAGGAGTGCAGCATAACGATTCCAAGGACGGCGATTGCCAGCAGTCCGGCCCCTCTCGCAACCGCGTTGTTCACGCCGGATGCAATGCCGACGCGATTCGGTTCGACTGAATTCATCACTGTGGTGGTCAGAGGCGCGACACTTACGGCCATGCCTGTTCCGAGCACAACAACTGCAGGGAAAAATGTTTGCCAGTAACCGGCGTTCAAACCGGGCAACATAAAAAGCACGAAGCCCAGAGCTGCGATTAACGGGCCGACAACCAGCGGGATTTTCGACCCATGCTTTTCGACGAGCCCGCCTGCCCAGCGCGAAAGGAGAAAAATGACCAAGATAAACGGGAGGAAAGCCGCGCCAGCTGCAGTAGCCGAGTAATGCTGGACTTGAATCAGATTGAGCGGAAGAAAGAACAGGGAGCCGCCGAGCGCACCGTAAAGCAAAAACGTCAGCAGGTTCGCTCCGGTAAATGTTCGCGATCGAAATAGAGGGAGCGGCAGCATTGGATTAGGAAGCCGCGCCTCGATGATCAGGAAAGCGGCTAGCAGAATGCCTGCTGCAATGAGCGCTGCCAGCACTGATCGATCGCCGAAGCCTAGCCGTGAAGATTCGATCAAACCATAAACTAACGCACCCAGGCCGAACGTTATCAAAATTGCGCCTAACCAATCGAGGCGTTTGCTCTCCTTGTCGGAACTCTCCGGAACACGCCACAGTGAGATAAAGATTATCAAAATCGCGATTGGAACGTTAATGAAGAATATGGCGCGCCAGGAGAGATGTTCGATTAGCCAGCCGCCGATCACCGGCCCAATAGCAGTCGTGATCGCACTGAAACCCGACCAGGTGCCAATCGCCCGTCCCCGTTCGTTTTCCGGAAACGAACTGCTAATGATTGCGAGACTGCCCGGAACGAGTAGCGCTGCACCGAGCCCTTGTGCTGCACGCGCCGTAATCAGCTGATCTATGTTAGGAGCGAGGCCGCACCACGTGGACGCCAAAGCGAAGAGAGCAACACCAATCAGGAAAACTCGACGCCGTCCGTAGTGATCTCCGAGAGATCCGCCGACAAGCAGAAGCGCCGAAAGCAAAAGCGAGTAAGCCTCGATGACCCACTGCACGTCTATGATCGTGGCATTCAGGTTTGTTTGCAGCGCTGGCAACGCCACGTTCACAACGGTGCTATCGATAAAGGCCATACTGGAAGCGAGGGTTGTGGCTACAAGCACCCAGCGCCCGGCAAATTTCGAACAAGGCGCGCTGGCCGGTCGGGAGCGAATTACGCTCTCGTCACAAGGTTCCTGGATAGATGTAAGCATGATGGCGGCCTCTCATTGATCGGCTGTCGCAGCACCGAGCAGTGTGCGTCCCGGTTTTTACGGCTTCAAGCGAACGTATGAAATTTTTTATTTGCGCTGCAGTGTGATCTGTCCTATTACTTAACCAGATGGTTAAATATTCTTCGAGAAGCTTGAATCGGACCTTCGCCGCCCTGGCCGATCCCACCCGCCGGCACATCCTCGCGCATCTCGCGAGCGGCGATAAATGCGTGACCCATCTGGCGCGACCACACGCGATGTCATTGCCGGCTGTCTCAAAACATTTGCGCGTGCTGGAAAAAGCGGGGCTGCTTCAGCGTCGGCGCTATGGACGCGTTCACGAAATGCAGCTAGATGCCAAGCCGCTGAAACAGGCCGCGCAATGGGTAGAGGAATATCGCAAATTCTGGCAGGGGTCCCTTGATCGACTGGCCGAATATTTAGAAAAGGAAAACCGGCCACCGGAAAAGAGGAAAACGAGGTGAAGTGAAAATCGAGATGTGTCCCGCATGCATCGCTAACATTACCCTGATGGCCGTAGGCGCGACGTCCGGCGGAGGAGTGGCCGCGTTCGTGTTCAGCAAGTTTTACAGGAGCAGCAAACAAATAAAGGCAGAGGACAATCAAAATGAAAACCAAAGAAGTCGAAAAGAAAAAGGACAAGGTGAATCACCCCAGAATCGGGTCGCCGAAGGAGTGGGAAGCTGCACGCCAGCAACTGCTCGTGAAGGAGAAGAAACTGACCCACGCTCGTGACGCATTGGCCGCCGAGCGTCGGCGGATGCCGTGGCTGGCTGTGGAGAAGAAGTACGAGTTCGATGGGCCCAAGGGCAAGGTGAGCCTGCTCGACCTGTTCGATGGTCGCCGTCAGCTGATCATCTATCGCGCCTTCTTCGAACCAGGCGTGAAGGGTTGGCCCGAGCATGCCTGCGTCGGCTGCTCCATGGTGGCCGACCA
>JAALOD010000112.1:4327-7738 GCA_013372845.1 Candidatus Udaeobacter sp. | reverse complement strand
CGCCGTACGAGTGGTGGATCTGGCACGACGAACCAAACCCGGAATCCGATCGACCGGGCTTGGTGCAACTTCGCGCCTTCCAAGCCTCTTTGCAGGGCGGCGACGCCATGTGATCGCTGACGTCGCAAGCGTACAAGTGGAGGAGATGCATCATCGGTTCGGCACTCAAAAAGTTTGCCGAAAGCGAAAGCCCAGTCGACGCTAAACAACACAAATTCTTATTGATAAACGAGAACCTATGGCTGAAGCAGGAAAATTCTCACTGGAAATCAAACGTTTTATTAAAGTCTCGCGAGATCGGGTCTATACCGCTTGGACCGATCCCGCGCAGCTAAAGAAGTGGTTCGGTCCGGAAAATGTTAAGACCCGTAACTTGATCACCGACGTGCGGGTAGGGGGCCAGTTCCGCTGGGACCTTACGGACCCGGAAGGTAAAGAGCTGACCATATCTGGCGAATACCGCGACCTGCTGCCCGGCAAGAAGGTCGCGTTTACCTGGAAGTTGGAGGAGGACGAAGATTGGAAAAACCACAGCAGCATCGTTACGGTGGAATTTTTCGATTGCGAGGGTGGTACGGAGCTCCGTCTGACTCACGAAAAACTTCCAAACGAAGCGTCACGGGACGATCACACACAAGGCTGGAACAGTGTGCTCGATAAACTGGAGAAATTTCTCGGCAGGTAACCGCCGATAAAAAAGCAGGAGGAAAAATGAACACTGAGGAAGTTGCAAAGAAGGTAGTGGAGTTGGTTCGCAAGCAAGCTTGGTACGAAGCGCTCGACACCCTTTACGACGATAACATCGTGAGCGTCGAAGCGTTCAGCATGAGCGGTGGCTCGCCCGAAACGCGCGGGAAAGAAGGCGTGCGCGGTAAGATCGATTGGTGGGTGAACGCAACGGAAGTGCATAGCTTCACCGCAAATGGACCGTTTGTCGCGCACGATCGATTCGTCGTGCAATACGATGCTGACGTTACCGACAAGAATTCGAAACAGCGACGAAAATTGTCCGAGGTCGGCGTTTACACAGTGAAGGACGGAAAGATCATCCGCGAGGAGTTCCTGCCGCGCGCCGATTGAGACTCATCCGTTGCGAACGCCGGATCGCTTTCGGAGAACGTCGCAAAACGAATAGAGAGGAGTTTCAACGCGACATAGGCATGGCTCCGTGATTCGTCCCCAGCCAGGTTACAATCCGAGATCGCTTAGACCCGGGTGATCATCGGGACGCCGGCCAAGCGGCCAATGATACTTTCTCTCCGATTCTTTGATCGGAAGATCGTTGATGCTGGCATACCTGCGCTGCATCAACCCATGTTCATCAAATTCCCAATTCTCGTTACCGTATGAGCGGTACCAATGCCCGGAATCATCGTGCCATTCGTAGGCGAAACGCACCGCGATGCGATTGCCATCGTGGGCCCAAAGTTCCTTGATCAACCGGTAGTCCAGCTCTTTCGCCCACTTTCGTTTGAGAAATTCGATGATCTCCTGCCGGCCACGTGGAAATTCGGCGCGATTTCTCCAGCGCGAGTCGATTGTATAAGCAAGAGCCACCTTTTCTGGATCGCGAGAATTCCAGCCATCCTCCGCCAAACGCACCTTCTGAATGGCAGTCTCATGCGTAAACGGGGGTAGCGGGGGACGTGTTGCCGGCTGCGTTGAGCTTTTCGATTCGGGAATCTGCGTTTGCTGATCAGTTGAGTTCGTTTCCATAGATTTTGATTTCACTGCCTCTTCTCTGATTTTGTGACCTCGAAAATAATCTCTAGCTCGACCGGTGTGCCTAGCGGAAGACTTGCCACACCATAGACTAATCTGCATGGGTTCTTGTCTTTTCCGAAGATGTCTTGCAGCAACTCCGAAGCGGCATCAGCCACTTTTGGCTGATCGCGGACGTCTCCTGAGGTAGCTACCGATACGCCAAGCCTGACGATCCGCGTCACTTTGTCGAGCGAGCCGAGATGCTCCCGCGCCACAGCGAGCGCATTAAGTGTTGCGAGATGCGCCGCATTCCGGCAAGCTTCCACATCAAGCTCCGCACCGAGGCGTCCAATGAATTTCGCCTCGCGGCCTTGCGTAGGAAGCATTCCGGTTAGAAAAAGCAGATTACCCGTCTGGACCGCTTCTACGTATGTGCCGAACGGCTCGGGCGGCGGGGGGAGTTTGATGCCGAGTTCTTTCAAGCGCTGTTCGGCGCTTGCGGGTGGAAATCCGTCACCGGTTACCATTTGCCAAGGTGCGCACCGCCGTCGACGTGCAGCACCTCCCCTGTGATTTGATGCGCTTCGGTAAGATAAACGACCGCGCTGGCAATGTCCTCCACTGTTGAGATGGTCGCCATCGGCGACTGCGCTGTCAGGGATTCTTTCGAATCGTTAGCGTGAAGCGGGGTATCGACAGCACCGGGAGCGACGGCGTTGAATCGAATATGTTGCTTTGCGTATTCCATCGCGAGGTGTCGGGTGACGGTTTCAAGGCCGCCTTTCGTGATCATGGAAAGCGAGGCGGTAACGCCAGCAATCGGGTTGTCAGCCAGCGCTGCAGTAATGGCGACGACGCTGCCGCCGGTCTTCTGTGCCTGCATCTGTTTGACCGCGAGCTGAGTGATGTGAATGAAGCCCGCCAGGTTGGTGGAGATCAGAGCGTGAAAATCGTCTGTCGTGTAATCGGTGAACGGCTTCACCACGAAGATGCCGGCGTTCGCGACTACGGCATCGATCGAGCCGAACTTGTTGATCGCGAGTTCAGCAACTTTCTGCGCGGTATTAAATTGACCTATGTCACCGTCGATCAAGGCGAGGTGATCGGAAGGTGAAAGCTCCTGCGACTTCGTCGCGTTCCGTGCAGTGCCCACTACATTGTAGCCTCGTGCTAAAAACGCCTGAACAATAGCGGCGCCGATGCCTTGCGACGCTCCCGTGACGATTACAGTTTTAGGATTGTTTCGCACAACCTTCGGTGAGCTTCCCTATGCTGAGCGCCTGAGTGTGCTCCGATAATCAGCCACGAACTTCTGAATGCCCACAGTTGTGAGTTCATGCGCGATGTCGAAGCTCTGCCAGGGACGCTTGAGATCCAACGCCTTGTACGGAATCGCCTTCATAGGCTTGCCACTCGCATCAACAGCTTTGTAGCTGAAGTCTTTATCCGGCATCGGAAAGTCTTTTATGTCCCAGTCCACCAAGACCTTCGCCGGAACTGTGGCCAGCTCAGCGCCGGTCGCAAATGAAGCGAGCAGATGATCGACGTGCCGTATGCTCGCAGCCAGAACATACACGTGCCCATCGCCATTCTTGTACATTTCCTTAATGTTCTTGACCAGGTCGATGCCGTTTTCGCCGTGGTCATCAAGCCTCCCGACAAACGGCGATACGTACACCGGCTCTCTTGATCCCCTGGTCGCGGCAT
>JAALOD010000112.1:0-4077 GCA_013372845.1 Candidatus Udaeobacter sp. | reverse complement strand
GTACTCGTCTTTCTCCTCCTGTGGGCTCAAGGTGTGGCCCGATGCAATTCGCTCCCGAATCTCCGGATTTTTCGCGATCAGGCTTGGGTTCGTGGTTTGACCATCAACAAACCCGATCAATTCCTTGACTCTAAGTGTCTCCTCAGGGTCTCCACCATCGACGAGTATTTTGGTTTTCGGCTTGTTTTCCAACATATTGTTACCCTCTGAATTTTGAATTCCTTTTCTTTAAGCTCATGTAATGCCCTAAGTCAGGAGCCCATCCTACCGCTTCTGACCTTACGCTGTCCCGAAGAAATTCTGCAGTTCCTCGAGGGTTTCCTCGGGACGTTCTTCCTGCAGAAAATGGCCACAATCGAGACTGTGCCCAGTAACCGTTGAGGTGGCTTTCGCCCGCCAGGTCGCAAGGATGTCCCATTCCTGCCCTACCGTATTCTTTGCCCCCCACAGGACGTGAACAGGCGCTACGATTTTGTTGCCCGCACGATCATCCGCCTCGTCCATCTCAAGACCAATATCAGCAGACGCTCTGAAATCCTCGCACGAGGCATGGATCGTGGATGTGCAGCAAAAGCATCGAACATACTCGTTCACTACTTCGGGTGTGATAGCTCCGGGCGTCTTGTTTAGCGCGCCAAGGACCACTTCCAGATAGTACTGAGGATCGAGCCCAATGAAATGTTCTGGCATGGGCGCCGCTTGGATAAGGAAGAACCACCACAGGTACCTCGTCGCAAACTCTTGGTTAGTTTGTCGATACATCGTCAACGTCGGAGCGATGTCCATGAGACAAACCTTTGTGACGTTTTTGGGAAAGTCGAGACACAGCCGATGGGCGACGCGAGCACCCCGATCGTGGGAGCCCACAAAGAACTGCTCGTGCCCAAAATGACGCATCGTCTCGATCTGGTCCAACGCCATTGCGCGGAACGAGTAATTGATGTGGCGATCTCCGTCGGTCGGGCGGCTCGAATCCCCGTATCCTCGCAGATCGGGTACGTAGACCGAGAACCGCTCGGCGAGTCTTGGCGCTACTTTGTGCCAGGTAACATGGGTCTCGGGATATCCATGCAGAAGGAGCACAGGTGGTCCGTCGCCTTTGTGAAGAACAGGGATGCTCGCTCCGCTGGTGCGAACCTCAGTCTGCACAAAGCCGGGAAAAAGCTTCGGCGCGATATCCTTCGGCGGCTTTGGAGGCAGTTCAGGCAAAGATATGGGTTTCGCGGCGGCAGTTTGCGTCGCTTGAGCCTCGTTGGGATTCGTAGCTGTCCCCATTAAGGCAGCAGCCAATGAGAGTCTGAGCATCTCTCGACGGTTCATGGTTCCGCTGTTTGGGTAAACACTATTGGTGCGCAAAGTCATAAAAATAAAGCCCTACATCTTCGTTTTTAACTTTGAAGACTTTAGAATTTATCGGGTAAACGAAGAATTCGCCAGCTCCGCGAATTTTAGCGTCCAATAAGTGTCCAGCCAGGGCAGTGTAGTCCTTTCTGCCGAGCGTAATATGCAGATGCAACAGCAACTTGCCTTCGGCCTCGGAAATGTTTCCAGACAGGTTAGAAATTTCCATTTGTTCATTGAAAGTCTTGTCGACATATTTCTTACTGCTGGGGTCAAAGAAGCGTAAAGTAGCCTCGTTAGTGGCTCCGATGCCGGTAATTTGTCCGGCTTGAATTTTTTGAGAGGTGATAAAGCCGGTTAAGGCATCCAAAATACTAGCTCTATCCTCGATGCTGACAATGTAAGCGCCTTCGACTCTTTTGGCGGTCCAGTGATTGCCTTGAAGTGTTTGTGCATTCATGGTGACTGAGATTGTGCTACTAAATATTAATATCAGTATTTGTTTCATTGAGTTTAGTGAGGGTGCGTTTGTTTAACTGGTTCTTTTCCCTGGTAGGTCCGTCACTCACTAACGCCGATAAGTCTCTTGCGAACATGTTTGTGGCCCGCGCAGATCGAGTGACATCCATACACCGGATTAGTTTTGGTATGCTATGTCGACTCTCGTTAGGCTGGCGTTATACTTCTGTTGTTTCATGCTGGTACCTGTTTGACTCATGAGATACTCCTTTGCTAATCGAACTTAACTTCGCTGGAGAGGATCAGAATCGGCAAGACCGAGCGAACCCCAGCCAAAGCCATTCTACATCAATAACCGGCAAATTCGTCAGTTCGGATGTCGTCTTCGTCGACATCGGATTCAACCAGCATCTTTCTCATCCCACCGACCATGGCGGGAGGACCGGCGATATAGTAGATCGGCCCTCGCAGATCATCCAAATACTTGGACAGCATATCTCGGTTGATCCGCCCGGTCTCGCCGTTCCAGGTTTTCTGCGAGCGAGGCACGTCCGTCATTGTGGCAATAAAAGAGAACTTTGGGTTTGTCTTCTCCAGATTCTGCAGGACTTCGATGAAGCACGTTTCTTCGGGCCGCCGATTGGAATAAAAGAGGTACAACTTGTGCGCTGCCCGGTCGTGGTCGGCCTGCCGTACGATGCTGGAAAACGGTGTAATACCGATTCCTCCGGCAAGGAATACGGCCGGCTTAGCGGAATTTTTGTGCAGCGTGAAGGAGCCCATTGCTGAGTCCATCTTCACGACGGTGCTAAGCGGCACTTTCTTCAGTGAGCGCTTAAATGCCGTGTCACGCATGCGGGTCACGAACATCAGTTGGTCTTCAAATGGAGCGCTGGCAATGGAGAAAGTGCGGACATTTCCTTCGGAGTCGGTTTCTGGCGGATTCAGCAATGTCAGGTCAGCGGATTGTCCGGGCTTGAAATCAAATCCGGCGGCTTCTCGAACTGAAGGCCATAGTGCCTTCCGCAACTTCAACTCTATTCAGAGCTTGGATGCGTATGCAGATAGCGGAATTTCTTCATCAGCCATGATGAGGTTTACGGCTGGTATCCGTCCTTCTGCCATTGGGCGAACAACGCGAGCTGGTCCTCTGTCCAATAGGGCCCGCCGGTGGCATGGGGCGGTGGCCATCGTGCGGCGAAAGTGTTCCAAGCACTTTGTTAGCATGGTCCGGATTCGACATGAAGGTGTAGTCGTCCAAGTTTATCTTGTAACGCTTCATGTGCGAAATATCGATAGCGCGAAACAATGGCCTGATATCACGGGCGAAAGAAACCTTGGGCATAGGTTCTCTTTTCTTCCGAGAGGAAACGTCTGATGGCGGATTTTTTTCATTAAAACAACACCTCCATTTGCATTGTGGCTTATCTGGTTGATTGCGCAGGCGGCATCAATGGTGCAGCGCCGAAATTCTTACTAAACCGTTTGCACCACACAGACACCGTACGGTACTTCGCCAAGTCTAGATCGGAGCCGAGAGTGTAGTTTTGGTCGCCGATGTTCCCCTTGATGAGTCCCAGATCGACGAACGCGGCGTGTTCCACACTTGCGTTGTCCCTGGCGTCTTCGGCCGCCACCATGTAAATGTGAACGTCAGGGCCGTTAGATGTCTTGAAGTTCGAGAACCGAAGAACTCGGCTCCCATTCTCGATGCGATAGATCGTTGCGGTTCCCTCGGTTGGGTGCGTGCCGCTATGAAAAGTACCCGACTCAAGGATCTGTGTCGTTGAATCGTTGATCGTGGGAAATCCTTCGTGGACCCGACGGTTGGTGACAAGCCGCTCCGGTCGAAACCAATACCAGCCGACGAACAAGGCGATGATGATTACGGGAATAACAACTTTCCACCTTTTGGTGCCTGAGTCCTGTGTCTTCATAGATTCTCCTTGATGCCCTTCGGCGTAAAACCGTGCGGCGGTCCCAGATACGGGAAGCCGTCTAGCAGATCGCTGTGCGGCCCAACCTTATCTTCTGTTACCTTTCCGTTCGTGTACATAGACAAGAAAACATCGACGACGTCGTCAGTGAGTGTCCGGCCATTGTGCGCATAACGCACCGGCTCACGCGGGTTGTAGGAAAGAATGTCAGGCAACAACTTTCTCGCGACGGCATTTGCGTCGTGCGGCGTATAGCCGCCCGAGTGTTCCAATTCGTGCGCGAACACGCCGATGAAACGATCATCATTTACTGGCTCCCCGGTGAGGTATGCCTCTCTCT
>JAALOD010000111.1 GCA_013372845.1 Candidatus Udaeobacter sp. | reverse complement strand
AAATTTCGATAGATTATGCTCCATCGAGGACGACGTTGTAAAGTGGTTCAGACGATTATGTGCCAGCTCAGCGAAACGTAGCGTAACACGCTTAAATCAAACAGTTTACGCGAGAATTTTGACGCGTAAGAATTTCCGACGATTCAATCGTTCGATTCCTGTTGTCCGCTATTGGTCTGATGCAAGTAGCTCGCGGTTCCGCCAGGCGAAGCCAAGAGCCGAGTAAATCGTCAGCGCCACGGTAATCCACACTAGTACCGGACCGGCTTCGGTCCAGGCGCGCACCCACCATGTCGATTTCGCATCGACGTATCGCAGTTCCGCCATCGAAAGGAGCGCCAGAAAGAAAACGATCGTAATAATCTGCCACGAAGTTTTCTGTTTCCCCAGCCGTTCTGCCGGCAGGATCTGGCCCTTGGCACTGGCCATCAGGCGCAAGCCCGTAATTAGAAAATCTCGCGCGACGACAGTCGTGGCAGCCCACGCCGGCACAGCTTTAAGAGGAACCAACGAAATAAAAGCGGCAGCCATCATGATCTTATCCACTAACGGATCCATCAACTGGCCAAAGTTCGTGATCACCCCGTAACGCCGGGCGATCTCCCCGTCTATGAAATCCGTCAGGCCCGCGATGAGAAAGATGACCAGCGCCGTGGTACGCGCATATTGCCAGGAGGAATTGAGCGTAACGACAAAAAACACGGTTAGCGCCAGCCGGCTTAGAGTAATGCGGTTCGCCCAGTTCATACTGTAGCCGCCTCGCTGCGCGACGCGCGGCGCAAGGCATTGCTTTTAAATCGGGGCCGTTTCCAAATCGGAACTTTTTTCTTCAACTCTTCCACTATCCATCGACTCGCCTGAAACGCTGCTTCGCGATGTCCACTGCACACTCGCGTAAAGAGAGATGGTTCCCCGACAGCGACAAACCCAATCCGGTGATGAATGATTATGGATCGCAACCCAAATTCGATCGCGGCCTGCTCGGCAATTTGCTTCAGCTGATGTTCGGCCATTTCGCGGTGTGCTTCGTAATCGATTCCCTCGATTTCGCGCCCGTCCTCAGAGCCGCGCACAATCCCCTGAAAATCGACTCTCGCGCCTGCGGCGAGATCGACTTGGTTCTCTGGCGCATTGAGTTGCGCTTCTGTCACCAAAACTTCGCAAACCGGATTTGCCATAAGGTTCAAATGCTCGCTACAGTGAGTCGCCCCCTTGTTTCAACTGTTGGAAAGAAGATACTAAAATGAATACGAATCAATGTGATATTGGACTGATCGGACTGGCCGTGATGGGTGAGAATCTTGCCCTGAATCTCGAATCGAAGGGTTTTTCTGTCGCGGTGTTTAACCGCACCACTGAAGTCACGGAAAAATTTGCCGCTGGACGCGCCAGCGGAAAAAACATTCAGCCGACGCGCACACTGGAGGAGTTTGTCGCCGCGCTCAAGAAACCGCGCATAGCGATGATGATGATCAAGGCCGGCAAGCCGGTGGACATTGTTATTGGCGAAGTCGCACCATTACTCGAGCGGGGCGACGTGCTGATCGACGGAGGAAATTCCCTTTTCACCGACACGCAACGGCGCGGCAAGGAACTAGAGGAGAAAGGAATTCATTTTGTAGGGATGGGCGTTTCCGGAGGCGAAGAAGGCGCGCTCAAAGGGCCTTCGCTGATGCCGGGGGGTTCGCGCGAGTCATGGGAAATCATCGCACCGATTTTCCGAAAGATCGCTGCGCAGGTGGATGGCGAGCCGTGCTGCCGTTACATGGGCCCGAATGGCGCCGGTCATTACGTCAAGATGGTCCACAACGGCATCGAGTACGGCGACATTCAATTGATCTGCGAAGCGTATGCAATCATGAAAGATGTCCTGGAGATGCAGGCTCCGGAGCTCGCAGACGTCTTTGCAGAATGGAACAAAGGCGAGCTCGACAGTTATCTGATCGAGATCACGTCAGAAATTTTTCGAAAGATCGACCCTGATACTGGCAAGCCGCTGGTCGATATGATTCTGGACAAGGCCGGACAAAAAGGGACAGGCATCTGGACACTTCAAGCTGCTATCAAACAATCCGTCGTTATTTCTACAATTAACGCCGCGGTTGAAGCGCGGGTTGTCTCTGCGCAGAAAGAAGAGCGCGTGGCCGCGTCCAAGATTTTGCCACAACCAAGACTTCGAAAATTCAAAGGCAACCGGCCCCGCTTTGTCGATGCAATCCGCGACGCGCTTTACGCATCGAAAATTGTTTCTTACGCACAAGGAATGGAGCTTCTGCGCTCTGGAAGCACCGATTACAAATGGAACCTCAACCTCAGCGACATCGCCACCATCTGGCGGGGAGGCTGCATCATTCGCGCGAAATTTTTGAACCGGATCGTCGAAGCGTACCAGCGCAATGCCGCGCTACACAATCTGCTGCTCGACAAGTATTTCACGAGAATCATCAAAAAGGCGCAGCGTAATTGGCGCGTCGCGGTAGCAGCCGCTATTAAGCAAGGTGTAGCTGTACCAGCGTTCTCCGCATCACTGGCTTACTTCGATAGTTATCGCTCCGCTCGGTTACCGGCGAATCTCTTGCAGGCACAACGCGATTTCTTCGGCGCCCACACTTACGAGCGAATCGATAAGCCCGGCGTATTCCACACCGAGTGGCTTGAATCCGATCAAAAACCATCCGAAAAACCGACCGAGCCCAAAACGCCCGAACCGCATCACGCTGGAGAGTAACGGCTGAGGCGGCGCGCTTGGCCAACCGAAGTCGCAGCGATATTGCTAGCGAAAATCGTGCGACTCGCTCCCCACGAGTTGTTCGTGCAGGAGCGGTCTAATCTCGCGCGCTTTGATTAAAATCACGTTGTCCGAATTCTGCACTTCGCCTTCAATGAGCAGAAAGGCTTCCTCTGTGATCACCAGCCGAAAGTGTTCGAACAATTCTGGCTCGACAATTGCATTCGAAACGCCGGTCTCATCTTCCAGGCTGATAAAAACGAATCCTTTCGCCGTGCCGGGGCGCTGCCGGCAAATCACGTTGCCGGCGATTTGGATAATCGAACCGTGTCGCGCGTGTGGAAGATCGATCGCACGCCAAATCTTCGGCAAACTTTCGCGCAACAGTTTCATCGGATGTGGGCCGGTGGTCAGGTTCATCGTTTCGTAATCTGCTTTCACGCGCTCAGGTAAGGTCATTCGCACAAGCGGGGAGATTGTAGAGGCGCTTGTGCCAAGCTCCTGTTTTCGTGATTCGGCGTTTGACACAAACGCCGCTACAACGCGGGGCCGCACTAACAAATCATCGTGCAATGTTTCTTCCACTTCCCACATCGCCGCGCGCCGATGTTCGGCAAAACAATTGAGCGCCCCCAATTCCGCCAACCTGCGCAATTCGTCCTTTGAGAGCGGAACGCGTCGCTTGAAATCGTCCAATGAATCGAATTGTTGCGCTTGTCGTTGCCTAACGAGTACGTCAGCGTATTCCTGGCGTAATCCGTTCACAACGCAAAACCCGAGCCGCACGGTGTTGTCATCGACAACTGTGCAGCGCCAGTCAGACTGCAAGACGCAAACCGGCTTGATCTTCAACCCATGCCTCTGCGCATCCTTCACAATCGTCGCAGGCGTGTAAAAACCCATTGGCTGATTATTCAACAGGCTCGCATAAAACTCCGGCGCGCGATGCACTTTTAAATACGCGCTGCCATACGCCAGAATGGCAAAACTGATCGCATGCGATTCCGGAAATCCGTAAAGCGCAAACGATGAGATGGACTGAACGATTTTTTCGATCTTGTCCGGCGCCACCCCTTTGCGTTGCATTGCAGTGCGCAATTTCGCGCAAACCTTGTTCATCCGTTCTTCGGAACGATGAAAACTCAGTGCGCGTCGCAGCTCTTCCGCTTCGTCGCCGGAAAAATCGGCCATCACCATTGCGATCTTGAGCATTTGCTCCTGGAACAACGGGACACCGAGTGTGCGTTTTAAAACAGGCTCCAGACGCGGATCAAAATACGTGGGCGGTTCGCGTCCAGCGCGGCGCGCGAGATACGGATGGACCATATCACCCTGGATCGGCCCTGGCCGGATGATCGCCACTTCGATCACCACGTCGTAAAAACATTCCGGCTTCATCCGCGGCAAGGTGGCCATTTGCGCGCGGCTTTCGATTTGGAATACACCGATCGTGTCGGCCTTTTGCATGATTTCGAACGTCTGCTTGTCGTTTGTCGGAATGTGCGCCAGATCGAGTGGCCGTCCACGTTCACGGCATAATTCGAACGCGTCCTGCATCACCGACATCATGCCGAGGCCTAACAAATCCACCTTCACGATGCCGAGATCTTCGCAATCGTCCTTATCCCATTGGGCAACGACACGCCCGGGCATTGAAGCGTTTTCCAGCGGCACAAACGAACTGAGCTTGTTCTGGCAGATAATCATGCCACCGGAATGCTGGCCGAGGTGCCGCGGCAATCCATAAATCGCGCGATAGAGTCTGATGAACGCCGGCATCCGCGGATGATTTTTTGGCAAGCCAGCCTGCTCGATCTGCGATTCGAGCTCGAGCGTGTGCGGGAAATCGCCACTCGCAAACAGATGGGAAAAACGGTCAATGATGCTCGGCGCAAAATTGAGCGCTTTCCCAATCTCGCGAGCCGCGCTGCGTCCGCGATAACTGATAACATTCGCTGTCATCGCGGCGCCGTGTTTGCCATAGCGGCGATAAATTTCCTGGATCACTGCTTCGCGGCGATCGCCGCTCGGAAGATCCAGATCGATGTCAGGCCAGCCTTTGCGGCTCTCGTTTAGGAATCGTTCGAATACGAGATGATTTTCCACCGGATCGACCGGCGTGATTCCCAGGCAATAACAAACCGCGCTGTTCGCGGCGCTGCCCCGGCCCTGGACCATGATGTTGTGTTCGCGACAAAAATTGACGATGTCCCAAACAATCAAAAAATAGCCGGGAAAACCGAGTTTTGTGATGAGCGCCAGTTCCTCTTCAAGCTGACGTTTCACTTTCGTGCTAATCGCAGCGTAACGTTGTTGCGCACCGAACCAGACGATGGTGCGCAAGAATGAATTCATGGTGTGACCAGCGGGCACCGGATACTCTGGAAATTCGTACCCGAGATTTTCCAGCGAAAACATGAGTCGCTCGGCCAGGCGCGACGTGTTTTCAATTGCTTCCGGCAAATCCGCGAAAATTGCTCGCATTTGCCGATCGCTCTTCAGATGGCACTCGGCGTTTTGGGCCAGCAATTTTCCGGCAGCATCCAGATGTGTGTGCTCGCGGATGCAGGTGAAAACATCCAGCACTTCGCGCCCGTACGGCTTCGCGTACTTCACCCCGTTTGTTGCAAGGAGCGGTAATCGATATGCGCGCGCAACATCGATCAGTTCGCGATTGATGCGGTCTTCACCCCGAATGAAATGCCGCTGAATTTCTACGAAAACATTTTCGCGGCCAAACGTGTCGATTAGAAATCGAACACGATCTTCTGCGCTCTGGGGAGCACCCCGAAAGCCTTCGGGGTAGTTTGCGGCAGCCTGCCGCAAACATGGAACGAAACGCAGTGCAGATGGAGAAGCTACGTCCGGCAAGCTGCCGGACGTTACAGGCTGGCAGCCTGTGCTCCCCAATCCGAAGAGCGCTACCAGCCCCTTTGCAAATTGCGACAGCTCGTTCCATTGCACCGCGCATTTGCCTTTTTCGCTGCGCAGATGCGCCTGGGTTAGCAGTTCGCACAAATTTTTGTAACCGGTGCGATTTTCGACCAGCACTGGGAGAACACTGCCGTCGTCGATCAACAATTCGCAGCCAACGATTGGTCGTACCTTGTGTTCGCGCGCGGCGACGGAAAATCGTTGCGCCCCATAAACGCCGTTGCGATCGAGCAACGCCATCGCCAGCATTCCCATCTCGGCGGCTGTTTCAGCTAATTGCTCCGGGAACGAACCGCCGCGCAAAAAACTGAACGCGCTGGACGCATGTAACTCGACATAACGCATGGTCATTCCGAACGAAGTCGAGGAATCCCGTTGCGAAAGCTTAAGGCTGTTCCGCGGGATCCTTCGACTTCGCTGCGCTCCGCTCAGGATGACGGTGTGTCTTGTCAGTCATAAATCCCATCAATTCTCCAAGTTGCCTCCGATTCGTGACACCGAACCAGTTCCCCATCTTCCAGTTGCAGATCCCACTCTGCGCACGCCCACGATTTTTCGTCCCACCAGTTTCCGGAAATCAAAAATGGGCCCTGCAGATCGATGATTTTACCGCGAACATCTGCGCCGCGAACATGCATGAGGCAGTCTTCATCCAACAGGACGGATGCAGATACACTTGGCCGAAATCGGCGCAGCGCCAGGCGTAATGTATGGAGGGGCGAGTTCCCGCGAGCCTTGGGATGCGCCTCCGGCGTCGCAGAGCTCCGCCCTCCATTCCCAGCCGTGGAAATCCAATTCCACACAAAGGCTTCCATTCGAAATGCATCCGGCCGATGCGTTTCTTTCAAGACCGGCGTGCCGACTCGATCAGCGCTTAGAAGAGCGATCAAACGTGCAAGCGTTTCTAAGAGTTGCTGCGGATTGCGTAATGTAGTTTCAAATAATCCGAATTGTTCTCTCGCAGGCTTGATCGGCTGCGCACTCAATGCGACCGCAACGATCGGATGCTCGGATTTAAAATTCTCCAAATGCGTATGCAGCATCCGGAAGAGAAGATCGACATTGTTGGTCGGCTGCGGAATTTTGAAAATGCGCTTGTAAATTTGTTTATTGGTGAACGTGATCCGCAGGGTCAGTTCTTTTGTAACGAGATAAATTCCGCTCAACTGAACGGCGAGTTGCTCCAAAAAACGGCGAAGCATGAAGAGAAGCGGCTCGGCGGTTTCAATTTCGTTTTCAAATTCGAAGCTCTCCTCAAACGACTCCGGCGGCCGAATTAATTTAAGCACTCGATTCGATTGCCCATTAGCCCGTTCCCACATTCGGACTGCTTCAGGGCCAAGTCGCGCACCCAGTTGCTCCCTATCCAGGGCCGCAAACTGCCCAAGCGTATGAATCCCCCACTTATGCAGGATTGCCAGAATTTGGTGGATCTCGCTCCGTCGATCTCTTGCTGCAGAGGAATTTGACGAATCAGAGCGCTGCATGCGCTTCAAATTAAGCCACCTAGGAATATGTTCAAGTGAACATTAAAACTCCAGACTTAAATTATTTCCACCGGGCATTTCGGTAATGCCTGCAGGAAGGCGCGGCCGTAGGGTCTGGTCACGATACGATTATCGAGAATGACGATAATGCCGCGGTCGCTCTTTGTTCGGATCAAGCGGCCTACCCCCTGTCGCAACTTCAGGATCGCTTCCGGCAGTGAATATTCAGTGAACGGATCGCCGCCGCGCTCCTCGATCAATTCGAGTTTCGCTTCGATCAGTGGATGATCAGGCACAGCAAAGGGCAGACGCGTAATGATCACATTCGAGAGCGCCTCGCCGGGGACATCGACGCCCATCCAAAAACTGTCGGTGCCAAAAAGAACGCTGCGCGGCGTGGTCTTGAATTGATCAAGAAGTTTTCCGCGCGGCGCGCCGCCGCCCTGCACCAGGAGATTGAATTTCTTTTGCGAAAAGAATTGTTCCATTCGCTCGGCCACCTGCCGCATCCCCCGATAACTCGTGAAAAGGACGAACGCGCGACCGTCGGTCTGCTCGACAAAATGCGCGACCCAATGTTCGAGCGCTTCCTCGTATTGAGCGTCGCGTGGATCGGGCATTTTCTTGACGATGAACATCTTCATCTGTTTCTGGAAATCGAACGGGCCGCCTAGCAATGCCGGCTCGGCTTCCTCCGCGCCGATGCGTTGCCGGAAATAAGCAAGATCCTTGCGACCCACGGAGAGTGTCGCGCTGGTCATAATGCACGAACAATTATCGCGAAAAATCATTTGACGCAGAACAGGAGCGATATCGATCGGCGCAGCGTTAAGCGTGAGAAATTGTGCAGTTTTTCCCGTGCGCTCCACCCAATAAACATGTTCGCGGCGGTTTTGCTCTAGAAACGCTGCGATCCCAGTGCGGGCTTCATGAATTCGCCGGCCATATTCCTGTAATTCCGCTTTTAGAAACTCGTCTTCAGCCCGTTTTACGACCTCGGCTATGCGATTCTGCAAGGTTGTCATGCGACCCGTGATTGTGTCCGAAACAAGATCGGCATCGCGTACACGAAATTCGCGGCCCTTTTTGAAATCGCATTTCGATTCAACCGCGGCGAAAAACTTCTCCGCGTCATCGACCAGCTCGGCCGCGAGCCTTACGCCCTCGGCATCGCGCATCACAGTGAACAGGCCCTTTCGCGTTCGGGCATTGTAGAGCCGCTGGATTGTCGATCGTAGCCCGTATTGCGAAACACCGACGCCGACTCGCCGTGACGCAATCTGCTCGACGGTGTGTGCTTCATCCAAAACGAGAAAATCATTCGGAAAATGAAACCGCTCTCGCGCTCCGCCTGCAATTCCGGGTCGCCGAGCAGGATGAACAGAAGCGTGTGATTGATCACCAGAATGTCGGCCGCCAGCAGACGCTTCCGCGCTTGCTGATAAAAACAGCGTTGATCCTGGCCGCACGTTTTCTGCGTGCAGATGTGCGCTTCGCTGCAGACCTGTATCCACACTTTGGGATCGGGCTCGACCGATAGATCGCTGAGCGAACCGTCGCGCGTTGTGCGCGCCCATTCCGCCAGCCTCTTCAGCTCATTTTGCTCCGGTCCCGTGAAAAGCTCATTGGCTTGCTGCAGCGCGCGTTCCAATCGGCGCGGGCAAAGATAATTTTGGCGTCCCTTGATCAACGCGGGCTCAAACTCGACCGGAAGAATCTTCTTCAGAATGGGGATGTCTTTGTAAAGAAGCTGCTCTTGAAGATTAATCGTGTGAGTCGAGACGATTGCCTTTTTGTGCTGCTCGATCGCCAATAAAATTGCCGGCGTGAGATAAGCCAGGGATTTACCTACACCAGTTCCCGCTTCGACTACCAAATGGCGCTCTTCCTCCAACGCATGCGCGACAGCGGCCGCCATTTCCTGCTGTTGAGGACGGAACTCGAAGTTCTTCGCCTTCGACAGCGGGCCGTTCTCCGAAAAAAACGCGTGAACTCCTTCAACAAAATCACTGCCGAAGCTGTCCTTCAGTGCGATCATGACATTGCTTCGGGCCTCACCGCGTGTGAGCGACGCAAAACGCAGGCGATCATTGGATATTTACGCGGCTTCGTCATTCGGATTTCATAATTCGAGGGTCGAATTGCAATTTTGCCCGCGATTTGGCACGCGCCACTGATTTGAGTACGCTAATTGGGACGAGACCATCTAGATCGCAATGAAACTCCTCGACCGATACGTCATTCGCAATTTCTTGCAGGTCTATCTTTACTGCATCGCCGGGTTCATCTCCATCTGGCTCATTTTCGACGTGAGCGATAACATCTCGACGTTCATCGATGAGCGCGTCAGTCTCCTTCTGGTCGCTCGTTATTACGCCACGCAAATCCCGCAGGTTTTCATCATTCTGCTGCCGGTTTCGCTTCTGTTGTCGCTCCTTTTTGCTCTGGGTCGAATGTCGCGGGCCAACGAAATTGTCTCCATGCTCACCGCGGGCATAAGTCTCCCGCGCGTTCTGATGCCGTTGATCGGTATGGGGCTGCTCACTGTGGCAGCCAGCATGGCGCTCAACTATTCGCTTGCGCCGCATGCAGAACTGGCCCGCAAAAATTTCCTTTCCGAAGCGCAGGCGCGTCCCAGTCGTTACATCCAGGGACAAATTTTTCGTAATCGCACCGACTTGCGCACCTGGTTCATTCAGAACTTCATTCCTCGCGGTAGTACGTTCAACAACGTTCAGGTGCTTCAACAGGACGCGAACGACAATATAGTTACAAATTATGTCGCAAGCCGCGCTTCCTACCGCCCAGAAACCAAAACCTGGGATTTGGAGAACGTAAAGGTCGTTCACTATGATCACGCGGGAAATATCGTTGATGAGCAGATTTATCCTTCGCTCAAGATCGAGCACTGGAGTGAGACACCCTTCCGGCTCGGCAGCGCGAATGAACGCGCGGAATTTCTAAGTCTGCCAGAACTCCGAGAGTATTTGCGTTTCAATGCGGATTTCCCCGCTACGTTGCTCGCACCGTTTCGAACACATCTGCACTATCGGCTTGCTCTCCCGTGGACCTGTTTGGTTGTTGTCTGCATCGCTGCGCCGCTCGGAATCGGCTATTCGCGCCGCGGTGTGTTATCGAGTGTTGCCGCTGCGGTTTTTCTCGTCTTTTCAATGAACTTCCTGGTGCACCTGTTTCTCGCGCTCGGCGAAGGTGACCGCGTGTCTCCATGGGTGGCAGCATGGACGCCGAACCTTCTTTTTGCTGGGATTGGCCTTTATTTGCTGTACTTGCGAGCGTCCAACCGCGAAGCACCCGGTTTTCATCTTTTCGCCCCGCGTCGTATGGTATCACGATGAACCCGCTTCCAAACGAATGGGCGATCACACATCGGGCAGACGTCTGCGCCATGACGCATCGGCCGTTTGTTGCCGGAGAATATTTCTATACCCTGCTCTATCACGGGGCGGACGGCTATCACCGAGAGGATTTGAGCGAAGAGGCGTGGCAAAATCGAAATGAAAACATTCAACCATTTTCATTTTGGAAATCGCGCTACGAGCCATTGCCGCCGAAGCCGCAGGAGACTCTGCCGAGGGAAAACGCGGAACAACTCTTTCGCCGTTTAGTTGCATCCGAAAATCTGCCTGCGAATGCTTGCTACGTCCTGGCCGCGATGCTTGAGCGCAAACGCGTCTTGAAACAACTGAAGACTGAGTCCCGCGAAGGCGGGAGACGCGTCCTGATCTATGAGCAACCGACAACTGGCGATGTCTTCGTCGTGCCTGACCCGCAATTGCACCTGGATGAACTGGAAGCCGTACAAAACGAAGTGGCCGAACTGCTCCGTGCAGCGACGCAAAAATAAAAGGACTAACCCCAATCTGCTTGCATGACTACAGAGACACCGACTGCTAACTATAAGATTGGTAACGAACGCCTGATCCAAATTACGGAGAACGCGGCCCGCAAATTGGAGTCGCTCCTTCAGGAAAAGGGCAAGCCTGGCGGAGCGTTGCGCCTGGCAGTGGTCGGCGGCGGATGCTCTGGCTTGCAATACGTCATGGATTTGGTGGACGGCCCGAAGGAGCGCGATATTCTCGTGCCGATCTCGAATGTGCGGTTGGTTGTTGATCCAAAAAGCGCGCTTTTTGTCAGCGGCTCGGTGCTCGATTACAGCGAAGACCTGCAAAAGGGCGGTTTTAAAGTGACCAACCCGAACGCCCTCGCGCACTGCTCCTGCGGCGAAAGTTTCGCGGTCTAGTTCGAAAACAAAGGTACACGTAGTAGTGGCGCCGATGGAGCCTTCGCATCGATCAAATACAAAGTCGCATGTCGTTCTTGATGTGCTTGGACCCACCGTCGAATTCATGGTTCTGCCATCAGAGAGCGAGGATCGTTATTGCGTATTGAAGGGAACTATTCCGCCGGGGGTCTCTGTCCCCCTTCACAGTCATCCTGACGACGAAAGTTTTTTTCTATTCTCCGGCAGCGTTCAGGCTTTGGTACAGCAGCAGGATACTTTCGAATGGATAACTATGCATGCGGGCGATTTCCGCCATGTGCCTCAAGAGGTCAGGCACGCTTGGAAAAACCAATCGAATGAACCCGCGGTCGTAATCATAGTAACAACTTCGAGAC
>JAALOD010000110.1 GCA_013372845.1 Candidatus Udaeobacter sp. | reverse complement strand
TGATCGGCGCCGGCTTGCTCGTGAAAAGTTTTGTCCGACTGCAAAATGTTTCTCCCGGATTTAATCCGCACAATGTGTTGACGGCGGAGATTTCTTTGCCGGTCGAAAAATATCCGCGTGATCCGCGTGGTCTATCGGTCATTAATTTTTACAACGAAGCGGAGCGTCGCATCAAAAACATCCCGGGCGTTCAGCATGCCGCGTTTACGGTGGTGTTACCCTTAAGCGGATCGAATACGGACAGCTCATTCATCATCGAGGGCCAGGATCCGAAGGCGACCGGCGCCTATCCCGACGAAGAGATTCGTGATGTGACTCCGGATTATTTTCGGGTGTTGGAGACGCCGTTGTTGAAAGGGCGATTTTTCACCGAGGCTGACACGGCCGATTCGCCGCCGGTGGTGATCGTGAACCAGGCGTTCGTGAAAAAATATTTCCGTGACGGCGAAGCTCTCGGTAAACGTATTTCACGGGACGACACAAATCCGAAATGGGCGACAATTGTTGGAGTTGTAGCCGACATCAAGCATCGCGGTCTGGATACGGAAGCGCAGCCCGAGTACTACCTGCCGCACACGCAGGGACCCGACCGGGAGATGGTACTGGCGGTGCGCAGTGCGCAAGACGCGCGCACGCTGGCCCGTACCGTTCAGGAAGAATTGCGCAACGTTGATCCGGACATTCCGCTTTCGAACGTCCGCACTTTCGACGCCGTCGTGGCCGATTCGGTTGCGCCACGCCGCCTTTCGGTTGTCTTGCTCAGTGCATTTTCCGGAATCGCGTTACTGCTCGCATCGGTGGGCATGTATGGCGTGATGTCATTTCTCGTTGTCCAGCGCACCCACGAAATCGGCGTCCGCATGGCGCTTGGAGCACAACGTTCTGATGTGTTGAGAATGGTAATCGGCCATGCCGCGAAACTGTTGGGTATGGGCGCTGCCATCGGTTTGCCGATCGCGTTCTTCAGCAACTCAGCGCTCCGGACATTGCTCTATGAAGTGGGTCCGTTCGACCTCTCGATCTTCCTGATCGTGACGTTGATCCTTGCCGGTGTCGCTTTGCTCGCCAGTTACATCCCGGCCCTTCGCGCGGCACGCGCTGATCCAGTGATCGCGCTCAGCCATAATGCCTGACAATGATTAGTGATCTTAAATTTGCGTTCCGCCAGCTGTTCAAGGCGCCAGCGTTTACGATTGCAGCCGCAACCGTGCTGGCGCTCGGCATCGGCGTGAACACTGCCGTGTTCAGCTTGGTCAATACGATTTTCTTTGCTCCGCCTGCTTACATCAAGCCGCACGAAATGGTGCAACTATTTTCTCAGGACAAGAAGGATCCGAAAAAATTCCGCGGCTTCTCTTATCCTACTTATCTCGACATTCGCGAGCACAACACGGTGTTCAGTGATGTAATGAGTTTCAATCTCGCGTTGGTCGGCATCGGCCAGAAGGGGGATACGCGTCGCGCGTTCAGTGCCATCGTCACCTCGAACTATTTCTCCGTTCTCGGCGTTCCACTGGCCCGAGGCCGTGCATTTTTGCCGGAAGAGGAAATTCCCGGCCACAACAGGCCGGTCGCGATTGCCAGCTACAGTTACTGGCAGAAACACGGTCTCGATCCAAACGTCCTCGGCTCTGAAGTGTTCATTAACGGGCGCGCGTTCACGATCGTCGGAATTACGCCGAAGGGTTTTGTGGGCACGATGCAAATTTTGTCACCGGAAGTTTGGCTGCCGATGAGTGTTTATGATCAGGTCGCGAACGATTTTGGGTCGGACAACCGGACTACCATTAACGATCGCAAAGGAACGCAGTTGCGCATCATGGGCCGGCTTAGACCTGGGCTAACCGCGGACGCAGCCAAACCTGAACTTGCAGGGCTGGCGGCCAATTTGGAAAAAGCGTACCCGGTCGAGCAAAAGGACCAGACCTTCATGGCCGAACGAGTGTCGCGTAATACGGTCAGTAACACGCCGGGGTCCGACAGCAAGATAATCGCGATCGCGCCATTGCTGCTTGGGATGGCCGTGGTGGTCTTGTTGGTGGCATGCCTTAACCTGGCAAACATGCTGCTCGCGCGCAGCACCGCACGACGCAAGGAAATCGCAATCCGTCTCGCGCTTGGTTGCAGCCGTTGGCGCATTGTTCGCCAGCTTCTCACTGAAGGTTTTGTGCTGGCGCTCCTCGGAGGCGCGGGCGGACTCATTCTCGGACTGTGGTCGTCCGATCTGCTTGTCGGCTCAATGCGCAAGTTGATGCCGCTCGACATTGTGTGGTTGACTGGACCGAATCCGGCAATTTTGGCGGCGACTTTTGGATTTTGTCTGCTCGGCACGCTCATGTTTGCGCTCGGGCCGGCCTTGAAAATTTCGCGTAGCGCGGTGGTGGCCGATCTAAAGGAACACGCCGGGGAAGACGTGGTGCGCCGGCGCTGGAAATTCTTACCGCGCCACCCGCTTGTCGTCGTGCAAATCGCGTTCTCGCTGGCGCTCATTACCGCTGCGGCCTTGTTCATTCGTGGTGCAGGTAAAGCCGCGTCCGTTGATACCGGATTAAGACCGGGCGCAAGCTACATTCTCGAAGTCGATGCGAGCCTGGCGGGTTACGAACCAAAGCGCGCTCAGGAACTTTATCGCAACTTGAACGAGAGACTGGCGGCGCTCCCGGGCGTGGAGCGCGCGAGCATTTCTTCATTCGTTCCGTTCGGAATGTTTGAGTTAAGCAGGAAAGTCCAACGCGCGGGTGTCCATCCCGCTTCAGACGCGAAGCCGGCGACCGCGGCCGAAGGCCTTGCCTTCGAGGTGGCTTGGAACAGCGTCGGCGCGGATTATTTTTCAACCGTGGGATTGCCGGTGACTCGGGGTCGCGGGTTCACTGAAGCGGAGGCGACCCAGCCCGGTCCAAAGGTCGCGATAATTGACGAAGTTCTGGCAACGAGACTCTGGCCGGATGGTGATGCGGTTGGACAACGCATCCAATATGCGGACCAAAAGGGTGGAACGAGCGCCGATTTGAACAGCGGAGAGAAAGAGAGCATGGAAATAGTCGGTATCGTTCCGGCAACGCGTCACGCGCTGTTTGAAACGGAGGAGCCGGTCGGCGGGATTTACTTGCCGTTCGCTCGTGGATTTCAAAGCGACATTTCTTATTTCGTTCGGTTTCGTTCGCTCGCTCCCGGAAGCGAAGCCGCCGCAGCCGATTTGCTTCGACGCGCCGTGCGCGATGTCGATCCTTCGATCCCGATCATTTCGTTGCGAACATTCGCGCAACATCTTGATTCGAACCTGGATCTCTGGCTCGTTCGCGCTGGCGCGGCGCTGTTCTCTATCTTTGGGGCGCTCGAGCTTGGTCTGGCTGTAGTGGGTCTGTACGGAGTCAAGGCTTACTCGGTCGCGCGCCGCACGCGCGAGATTGGCATTCGAATGGCGCTAGGTGCTCAGGCCGAGCGGTGTTGCGAATGATTATGCGGGAAGGCTCCGTCATGTTGATCAGTGGAGTTGCGATCGGGCTTTGCTTGCCATTGCGACCGCAAAACTTTGAGCGGGATTCTGTACGGAGTTCGGCGCTTGATCCGATCGCATTCACCGTCGCCCTCCTAGTCTCACTATCGCCGCACTTATTGCCACATGGTTGCCCGCGAGACGCGCCACGCGGGTCGATCCAGTCCAAGCATTGCGCGCCGAGTAAACGTATGATCAAACTTAAAAATCTGGAACGCTTTATCCCTGGCGAAGGAGAAGTTTTTACGTCCTGCGCGACATCAACCTGGAGGTCGAGGAAGGCGACTTGTCTCGGTGATGGGGCCTCGGCGCAGGTAAATCGACGCTGCTTGCACATTCTCGGCATGCACGATCACGGCTGGCGCGGTGAATATTTTTTGGTGAAACCGCAGTGCATCATCTAAAGCCTAAAGAACGCGCAACGCTGCGGAAACGAAAAGATCGGATTCGTTGTTTCAGCAAGTATCATTTGCTCGATGACCTGACGGTTTACGAGAACCTGGATATTCCACTTTCGTATCGTCACTACAAAAGAGCGAACGCGCTGCGATGGTTCGCCGATGTGCTCGATCGTTTCCAAATCGTCGGTAAAAAGATTTTGTATCCGAGTCAGCTTTCCGGTGGACAACAGCAGTTGGTAGGAGTCGCGCGCGCGATCATCGCCGAACCACAAACTCTGCTAGCCGACGAGGCCACCGGCAATCTGCATTCCAGCCAGGGCGAGGAGATCGTGGAGCTCTTCCGCAAGCTGAATGAACAGGCATGACCATCGTGCAAGTCACGCACTCTGAGAAAAACGCTTCCTACGGCAAACGCGTGATTCAACTGCGGGATGGCTGGATCGTTAACAACTAACAAAAAGAAATTCGTTATGATTCTAGATTCGTTCTCCAAGATGTCCGAGTCGGGCTCCGCGTTTTGTTCAAAGACAAACTTTTTTGTTTTCTGGCTGTGCTTGTACTCGGCCTCGGCATAGGCGGCGCGACCACTCAATTCACTGTGGTCAATGCAATCGTGTTGCGCGGATTTTCCTTTCCCCATCCCGAACAGTTGGTGAGCGTTGGGTTGATCGATCCAAAGGCAAGCGACCAAAACAATAATTTCGGTGTCGGCAACATTCCGACCGCACAGGACTTCGAAGATCTGAAGGCTGGCCAGCGCTCATGCTCGCTCATGACCGGTTACCTCAGTGGATCGACAATCAACGTGACCTACAAAAACACTCCACAGCGTTACACAGGGAGTTACGTCACCGAGGATTTTTTCAAAATCGTTGGCGTGTCGCCCGTGATAGGTCGCGATTTTACAGCTGCGGACAACAGGCCTGGCGCGGAGAAGGTCGCTATTCTTGGTGACGAGATTTGGAGACGGGATTTTGGCGCCGACCCGCACATCGTTGGCCAGAGCGTTCGGATTAATGGGAAAGCCGCAACTATCGTCGGCGTGATGCCGCCAAATTTTAAATTTCCATTTTCGGAGGAACTCTGGACGCCCCTTTATAACGAGTTCCCTCCTGTTCCTCGAGGCGCACTTTTTCTTGGCGCGAACAATCGCTCTCCTGCCGTAATAGGCCGACTCAAACCAGGTGTGACTCTCGATCAGGTGAACGCCGAGTTTATCGCGCTTGCGCGTCGGTTGGCCGAAGACAATCCAAAGACCAATCAAAATTTTACGTCGGCCAGCGTGCAACCCCTGTTAAAGGCTTTCACGGGCGTTCAGTTGAGGCAGCAAGTTTGGGCGATGCTTGCTGCGGTCATACTCGTATTGCTGATCGCGTGCGTAAACGTGATGAACATGCAGTTCGGCCGTGCCGCATTACGTTCAAAAGAACTGGCGATTCGAGGCGCCCTGGGAGCAACACGTTGGCGACTCGTTAGGCAGATGTTGACTGAAAGTCTGGTGGTCGCTGTGTTTGGAGCAGTCGCCGGAGTTCTCTTGGCCTATTGGTCGGTCGATATGCTTGCTAGCGCGGTCAATGCTGCGCCATTTCCGCCACCTTACTGGTGGCGATTTACAATTGATGCTCGCGTTCTCGTATTCACCCTCGGAGCCACGCTCGCAGCGACCATCGTTTCCGGTTTGGTTCCCGCATTCCTGAGCTCGCGCGGAAATGCCGCGGCGATGATGAAAGAAGGTGGCCGCGGCAACAGCAGTCGCTTGGTCAACGTCATAACTCGCGCCCTTGTGGTCGGACAAATTGCGTTGACTGCGGCCTTGTTGATCGGGGCGACGTTGCAAATCAAATCGATCCGAAATCAAATGAAGCTCGATTATGGCTACGACGAAGGTGCAATTTACGCTGCGCGTATGGCCCTCATGGAAGGCGCCTACCCAAGCGAGGATTCGCGGCGGGAGTTTTTTAAGCACGCCGTTCGCGAGTTGCGAGGCAACCCTCAATTCGCCTCCGCCGCAATGACCGATCGCTTTCGGATGACATTCGGAGCAGGCGGTCAGTACGAAGTCGACGGCCAAAGTTATCTGACTGATCGGGATCGTCCCCGCGGGAATTTCGAGTCTGTCTCAGATGATTATTTTGCGACACTTGGGTTGAAGATTTTGGAAGGCCGCGATTTTACGGTCGATGACTCGGACACAAAACAGCCGGTCGCCATTGTGAACGCGAGCTTCGCCAGAAAGCACTGGGGCAATCAAAGCGCGATTGGTCACCAGGTTCGCGTTTTCAACCCGGGTCAGCCGCAACCGTGGCGAACGATCGTAGGCATTGTTCCCGACACTTTGATGCAGGGACCCTTCGATCAGCAAACGGAGTCTGCCGGCTTTTACATGCCGCTCCTCGGGGCGTCGCCCGCCACTCAATTCTGCACGATCGTTGTTCGCGCGCGTGGCGGACAACGCGCCGATACGCTGGGACCGGCGCTTGGCCGAGCTGTGGCGGAATTAGATTCTAATCTGCCGACTTATTTCCCCGGAACACCGGCGCGATTTCACAATGAAATTCTTTCTGCAAATCGCCTTATCGCGACCCTCTTCACCATCTTCGGAATCGTTGCCTTCATTCTATCAGCTGTGGGTCTCTATGGCGTGATGAGCTTTTCTGTAAGCCAGCGCACGCAGGAATTTGGCATTCGAATGGCGCTTGGCGCGGACGCGCGACGAATTTTCCGAATGGTTATGACGCAAGGCGCGTGGCAGTTGCTCATCGGCCTTGTGCTCGGTGCCGGCGCCGCCGCTTTGTTGCTCGGAGTCCTGGTTGCGGCTGCTTTGCGAAACATTCTCTTCAAAGTCAACCCACTCGATCCGTCCATTTATTTTGCGGTCGCCGGCCTGCTGACAATTGTTGCCGCAGTTTCCTGTTTTGTTCCCGCGCGCCGCGCCACCCGTGTCAATCCCGTGGAGGCGCTGCGTTACGAGTGATATGAGAGATTTAAAATTCGCTCTCCGCCAACTCGGCAAATCTCCGGGATTTACTTTCGTCGTGGTGCTGACGCTTGCGCTTGGGATTGGTGCCAACACTGCGGTGTTCAGCGTACTCAACGCAGTGTTATTGCGGCCGCTGCCGTTCAATCAGCCGCAAAACCTTGTCGCGATCGGCGAATACGACACCCGCGAAAAAGCCGATCCGGGAACGGATATCAATTCGATCTCGTACCTCGATTACGTTGACTGGCGTAACCAGAATAAGGTTTTCGAGCGGATCGCGGTTTATACCAACCAAGGCGTGAGCACGCTCACAAATGGAAACGGAGCGCTGCACGTTCAAGGCGAATCAGTATCGGCCGATTTGTTTCCGTTGCTCGGAGTTCAACCGCTTCTTGGCCGTACGTTTTTGCCTAACGAAGATAATCCGGGAAATCATGTGGTCATTTTGAGCCATGCGTTGTGGCAACGCCGGTTTGGAGCGGATCGCAACGTTGTCGGCAAAACCGTTACGCTCGACGGTCAACAATTCGAGGTAATCGGGGTGATGCCCCCACGGTTTACTTTTCCGATTGCTGCGGTTTCGGCGGAACTTTGGGTTTCGATGTCGAGCTTGCGCGAATCCAAGGATGGCGGATCGCCAATGACGGAGCAGCGGGACAACGACTTTTTCGAGTGCATCGCGCGATTGAAACCGAACGTCTCGATCCAGCAAGCGCAGGCGAACGTCGACAGCATTACCGCAAGCTGGCATCAACAATATCCGGACTCAAAGCTGCACACTGGCGCGAAGGTCATTCCACAGATCAGCGCAATGATTGGCAGCACACATTCGGCGTTGCTGATGTTGTGCGCGATGGCCGGCTGCGTGCTGCTTATCGCTTGTCTCAACGTCGCGAACCTTTTGCTGGCGCGGTCGCTTTCGCGCAATCGAGAGTTAAGCATCCGCGCCGCGCTCGGCGCCGGCCGCTGGCGCATTATTAAACAATTGCTTGCCGAAAGTACGTTACTCGGTCTGCTGGGCGGTCTCGCCGGATTGGTGATTGCAATCTGGGGCATTGATTCGCTGAAAGCATTTCTGCCGAGTATTCCGCGCATTGACGAAATCTCGCCGGATCCTCTGGTTCTTGTCGTTACGGCCATCGCCAGTCTTGGAGTTGGAATCGTTTCCGGTTTGTTTCCGGCGTGGCGCGCATCGCGTTCGAACCTTGCCGTGTCGCTGAATGAAGCTCCGCGCGGTGCAAGCGAAAGCGCGAGCGCTCATCGCACCCGCGCTGCGCTCGTCGTCGTCGAGATCGTCCTCGCGCTGGTCCTGCTCGCGAGCGCGGGGTTGCTGGTCGAAAGTTTTATTCGTTTGCAAAGAGTTCCTGGCGGGTTCGATGTAACGAATGTCATGACGGCACGCGTGGCGTTGCCCCAAACAAATTATGGCAAGCCGGAACAAGCGGCCGCTTTTTACAAAAAATTACTGGAACGGCTTTCGAGTGAGCCTGGAATGCAGTCAGTTGCGGCGGCGTGGTGGATTCCGCTCAGCGGCAGTGAAATCGGTTTCACTTTCAACTTCGACGCTCATCCAGTGCCGAAAAGTCAGCAGCCAGTGGCACAATTTAACACCGTGACGGCTGATTATTTTAAAGCTATGCGAGTCCCCTTGCTCAAAGGTCGCTGGTTCACCGAGCGGGATGACAAAAATGCGCCAGCGGTAGCAATTGTGACGGAGGCTTTTGCGAAGCAGTTTTTCCCCGGCGAAGATGCCATCGGCAAACGAATCATTCCTGACGGCTCGGTCGAGCCTGGCAAACCGCCAGTTCGTGAAATCGTAGGAGTGGTCGGCGATATGCACCTGGTCAGTCTTAAGATTCCGCCCAAGCCGCAGATTTATGTTCCATATCCGCAATTCGCCATTCAATCGCTGTCGATCTTCATGCGGACGCAACTTGACCCGGGTTCGGTGACTACCGCTCTGCGTCGTGCCGTGGGCGAGATCGACAAGGAGGTGCCGGTTTATCGGCCGCGCTTGCTTGCCGATTACCGTTCACAATCCAT
Source organism: Candidatus Udaeobacter sp. (assembly GCA_013372845.1). Taxonomy (GTDB): domain Bacteria; phylum Verrucomicrobiota; class Verrucomicrobiia; order Chthoniobacterales; family UBA10450; genus Udaeobacter. The sequence continues at coordinate 3,041 of JAALOD010000110.1, read as the reverse complement.
CGCACAGCCGCGTTTAAACGCGATGCTGGTCAGTTTGTTTGCGCTCATTGCACTACTTCTGGCAGCGGCGGGAATTTTTGGAGTCATGAGCTACTCGGTCACGCAGCGGACGCAGGAGATCGGAATTCGCCTGGCGCTCGGCGCGCAACGTTACGACGTGCTGCGTCTCATCATCGGCCAGGGTATGCGCTTTGTTGGCATTGGCGTGCTGGTCGGCTTAATCGGCGTGTTCGCCTGCTCTCGTCTCTTGCAAAGTCTTCTTTTCGGCGTCGGCACGACTGATCTGAGGACTATGTTCATCGCAACTGTGACCTTGGCAGCAACCGCATTATGCGCCTGCTACATTCCCGCGCGACGCGCCATGTGCATCGATCCGATGCAGGCACTGCGCTCCGAGTAATTGGATTCGATGGTGAAGGGGGGACAGTGATGCGGATTTAAGATTTGCATTGCGAATGCTGTGGAAGTCGCCCGCGTTCACGCTCGTAAGCCTTAGTCACTCTGATGCTCGGCATTGGGTAAATGTCGTCGTCTTCGGAGTAGTCAATGCAGTCCTACTGCACCCCTCGAAGTGGGAGACCCGCAGAACCTCTACGAGCTTCGTCTCAAGCCGTGGACGAGCTGGAAGCTGCTGACGACGTCGTATCCTGCGTTTGAAGATTACCAGCGGCACAACACCACCTTCAGCGGGCTGGCGGGCTATGATGGATATTCAGGGGAGATTGCGCTGGGGCGACGCGGTAAAAAATGTCTCCGGCTATTCGGCGGCCGGCAACTATTTCGATCTGCTTGGAGTGCAGCCGGCGGTAGGACGGTTCTTCCCACGATGCGGATGTGCACGGCGAATTCAGCGCCTTATATGGTGTTGAGCGATAGTCTTTGGCGAAGCGCATTTAACGGCGATCCCGGCGTAGTCGGTGCCACCGTGCGGCTCGGCAAAGATCCCTTCACGGTGGTGGGCGTGGCCCCGCCGCAGTTTCACGGCACGGAGCGATTTGTCTGGCCGGCCTACTGGATCCCCGTGGTGAATCACTTCGACGCGGAGCACCTGCGGATCGGACGGGCCATCGCGGACGGTGCTTGGCCGGCTCAAGCCAGGCATCACACCCGAGCAGGCTGCGGAAAATCTGAGTGGGATCGCGGCCCAGTTGGCGGAAGGAGTATCCGAGACGGACTCGGGAGTGCCGTTGCGACTGATCCGTCCAGGACTCTATGCCGACGAAGGTGACCTTATCCGCGGATTTCTTTTCAGCGTGACCGCACTCGCGCTGCTGGTGCTGCTCGCGGCATGCGCGAATCTGGCCAGCCTGTTTGCGGCGCGCGCGGCGGATCGCAGCCGGGAACTGGCGCTCCGTGTCGCCATCGGAGCAAGCCGGTGGCGGTTAGTGCGGCAATTACTTACTGAGGCGATGGTGTTGTCGATGCTGGGCGGTGCAGCGGGACTGGTGACCGCAGGTCTGTTGCTGGGCGCGTTGAACCGGGGGTCAGTGGCGACGAGCTTCATGGGAGACTCGCCCTATACCCATGTGGCAGTGAGTGTCGATGTGCGTGTCTACGTGGTGGCCCTGATCTTGACACTCGTAAGCGGGCTCCTGTTCGGGATGATTCCGGCGCGGCAGGTCTGGCAGAGCAGTCCGTTGCAGGCGATGAAGAGCGGACCCGTAGATTTAACCCCCCTGCGCCGGTTGGCCCTGCGGGACCTGTTGTTAGGCGCACAAATTGTAATCTGCACGCTACTGGTAATGGCCTCCCTCGTCGCGGTGCGCGGCATGGTGCGCATGCTGCGCATTCCGCTCGGCTTCCAGCCGCAGGGCGCAATGCTGGCCGAGATGGACCTGAGCGAGGAAGGCGACTCGCCGGTTGAGAAAACAAAAGCGATGATCGACGCCGTGAGAAACATCCCTGGTGTGACGGCGGCGGGGACAGTGTTCAGAGTGCCCTTTACCGGCGGGCTGCGGGGTATTCCGGTTTTCCCGCCAGGGACGACGGAGTTCACGCTGAACAATTCTGTGCTAGCGCCGTACCGGTTTACGATATCGCCGGGCTACCTCGAGGCTGCCGGCACCCGGCTCTTGCGTGGCCGGGATGTCTCATGGCGTGACACCACAAAGACGCCGTATGTCGCGATCGTGAACGAGACTTTCGCGCGCAACATGTGGGGCGAGACGCCAGCGATTGGACAACACTTTATATTCCTGGACCATTTGAGGGAAGTGGTAGGCGTGGTGGAGGACGGCAAGTACCACGAAATCCAAGAGTCGCCCCAGCCGGGTGGTCTATCTGCCATTGTCACAAAAAAGCGACCAGCCTGCGTCTTTCGTGTGCGATCGCCGGGCGCAGAAAGAGATGGCGCCAGCGATCGAACGCACGCTGAGCGCCTGCAGCCGAATGCGCCATCACAGTGCAGAGCTGGCCCGATGCAATGGCGGGCGCGCTCTTCTCGGCACGGTCGGCGACAGTAACACTGGGCGTGATGGGCCTGCTCGCGGTGATGCTGGCGGTAACGGGCATCTTCGGCATGGCCGCCTACAACGTAAGCCGCAGGATGAAGGAGCTAGGCATCCGCGTAGCGCTAGGCGCGCGCACGAAACATGTGATGAGCGCCGCGGTCGGACGGCCAATTGCGCTGCTTGGACTCGGATCGCTGGCGGGACTGCTGTTATGCGTCTTTGCCCGCCGGTTACTCGAACACATTGTGTATCAAGCGAATCCGCGCGACCCTCTGGTCATAGCCGGTGCAGTGCTAACGATGGCGCTGCTTGGTCTCGCTGCGTCCGCCATTCCAGCTCTGCGAGCGCTTGCTGTCGATCCATCCAAACTCCTGCGGGAAGAGTGAGGAACCGGTTACCGAAAGCTTGTTGCCATTGATTCAAGCTTCTGACGAGCAGGAGTGATTTCGGGGAGCACAGTTCTACCAAGTTTATCCTGTTCTTCTTCCGCAAGTTTGATCCAGGACAACGCCTCTTTGGAATGGCCAAGTCCATGTTCCGCGACTGCGAGGTTGTAATGACATGCGATTAAGGATTCCTGCTGACCTTCAG
>JAALOD010000011.1:44274-49954 GCA_013372845.1 Candidatus Udaeobacter sp. | reverse complement strand
GTTGGCAGCGCGCTCGGCTATGTGATCGGCGGATTGATCGGTGCTCAGCTCGGCTGGCGCTGGGCATTTTATCTAGTTGCCCCTCCAGGGTTGCTCTTGGGTCTCCTGTGCTTCTGGCAACGCGACCCGCGCGTCGCAGCGGATCATCTGGCACAGAAATCACCGCGCCGCAGTCTGCGTGACTACCTGAATTTGTTCCGCACACGCTCCTACCTCATCAACTGCATCGCGATGACATTGATGACTTTTGTACAAGGCGGCCTGGGATTTTGGGCCCCCGCTTATCTTCGTTTTCGGAATCAAAGTCCAGACGTAGGCATGACGATCTTTGGCTTGATCACCGTTGTGGCAGGCCTGGTCTCAACGCTTCTGGGAGGCGTCATCGCCGATAGATTGCGCTCGCGTTTTGCCGGTTCCTACTTCTGGGTTTCGGGAATCGGGATGCTGATCTCCTGTCCGTTTTTCATTGCGACCCTTTACATTCCATTTCCAGCGGCGTGGATCACCATGTTCCTCGCCATCTTTTTCCTGTTTCTAAACACAGGTCCTTCAAACACGGCTCTCGCAAACGTGTCGCTGCCTGCAGTGCGCGCGACAGCGTTTGCCGCAAACATCCTTGTCATCCACGCGTTGGGCGATGTGCAGGCGTTCTGGCTCCTGGGATATATCGGCGGTCACACGAATATGCACGTGGCATTTCTGTTTGTGTCCGGAATAATTCTCCTCTCCGGCGTGGCCTGGCTGATCGGTGTGAAATATCTTCCCGCAGACACAGCTGCAGTAGAAAACGCCGGAACCAGCTGAGCGATTGCTGCAAATTCGGGCGAAGGTTGGATTCGTTTATTTCTGTTCCCCGGGGTCCCTCCGGAGGAGTGTTAGCTTCGCGCCGTTCTAGTTTCCTGTGAGGACGCGATGGGGTCGGCTTGGTCGTTCCGGCGGGAGTTGCTGCTTTCGGTGGTGATTCCCGTGTTGTGGTAGGAGGCGATTCGCCTTCAAGCTCGGCACCGCCGCTGGGTGAAGGTGTTATCTCCGGCCTCCCTGTCACGCCACCCTTTCCTCTAGTTGACGAACTCGGTGTCGCCGTGCCAGGCGTAGTTGGAGACGCCGTTGCGTATGGCCTCGCCGTTGCAATCGCACTTGGACTTGGGGATGCCCTACCGGGCGTTGCGCAAGGCGTAGCTGTTGTCGCGGGCGACGCTCTCTGGGTTTGGCCCGAGATCGAAACAATTGCCGCACCCACAACGGCGAGCGTTGCTCCAAACAGAAGGGACGTTTTCATACGCGATAAAGATTGACCTCAAAGTAATAGGACCGCCAAAAAAATCGCCGCCACCATCGCAGATGTGAAAACAAGTGGCGAAGCGATGAAAATGCGTTCCTTTCTTATGCCAATTTCGCGCTGCCTCGCTGTCTTCCTGCTAATAATGCCTTTCAGTAATGCGAATGCCGATGGAGTTCCGGACGACTGCACGCAGCTTATCGTCGGTATCGCGCCGACGGGGAATTCCATGCGCGGCGAGTTGCGGCTCTTTGAACGCGCGCGTGGCGGTGATTGGAGCGCGGTGTCTGGACCATTTCCGGTGTTGTTTGGAAAAAACGGGCTCGCCTGGGGCACCGGGCTCGCGGGGCAAAATGAGCCGGGTCTTCGAAAGAAAGAACGCGACGGTCGCGCGCCTGCAGGCGTTTTCGAGATTGGCCAGGTCTTTGGATACGAAGCGCGTCTGCCTGCCGGTGGCGACTATCCATACCATCAGGTGACGGAGGCGGACATTTGGAGCGATGACCCGCGCTCGCCTAACTACAACCGGCATATCGTAATTGACCCGAAGAATCCGCCAGACAATTACACACACGAAAAAATGCGCTCGGGCGATTTCGCTTATCACTGGCTGGTTGAGATTCGCCACAATTCCGATCCACCCGTGCCTGGCGCAGGCAGCGCGATTTTTTTTCATATCCGGCGCGGCGTGAATCGGCCGACCACTGGTTGCACGACGATGGCGCAGGAAAATCTTGTAAAACTGATTAGCTGGCTTCGAGCGAAACGGCATCCCTGCTACGTATTATTGCCAGCCAACGAATACGATAAGAAATGGCGTTCCTGGAACCTGCCCTCTCCCGATTCGTTTCGCGGCGGCGGTTCCGCAAGTTTGCCTCGTTGATTGCTGAAATTGTTCAGTTAGTTTCGCTTCATGCGAAGACGACGTCCTAATCCTGATTCGGAGGCGAACATTCGCCGCATCGACACAAAAACGCGGGCGAAGAAACAGACACATGGTTTTCAGGTCCACTTCCTTCGCGGAGACAAAATCGTCACCAAGATGTTTAGCGATAGCGTCTATGGCGGCAAACTGAAGGCGAGACGCGCCGCGCGAAAATTCAAGCAAACGGCTCTGCGCCGTTTGCCTCGGAGAAAGTTTGTCGGATTTAAGTAAGCGCGCCGCAATTGCCGCCGTTTTTCTGACGATAGACTTTCCAGCATTCGATAAACCCTGGCGCAAAGTCTTCTGGTCGCGCCGCGGCCCAACCGTCGATGACCGTCTCAGGAAAGAACGCGCCTGTTTCAATCTCTGTTCGATTTGGCGACAAGTCGCCAGCAACTTCGCCTTGATAGAGCCAGACGAACTCCTGGTCAGTACGTTCTGAAGCAGGGAGCTTTGAAATTTTCTCGAGACGAACAGTGATTCCTAATTCTTCCTTCAGCTCGCGTTGAGCTGTTTCATCGTAGCTTTCCGCAGCGCCTACATGACCCGCAGCGCTCGAGTCCCATTTCAGAGGATGCCGGTCTTTCCAGCGTGAGCGTTGCTGTAAATAAACTTCGCCTGCCGGGTTGAAAATCAGGATGTGAACGGCGCGATGGCGCAAGTTATTCGCATGCACCTCAGAGCGGCTGGCATCCCGCAAAATCTTGTCGTTTTTATCGACGACGGGGAAGCGCTCATTGTTCGTTAGGCGCATATCCGGGGACGGTGGCGGCGCGATGAAATTCGCCAGGGCGATCCATTGAAGTAACGAGAGCTCTTCAGCTCGACCTTTGGGATCGATGTCGACGTGCCGTGAGAGAGCGTCCCAGTCGTCGACTCGCTCCCGAAGCAACTTTCTTAGTTGCTTTCTCCTCTGAGAAAAACCAAGGCGAATTAATTTTACGAGTAACTCTTCATCGTGCGGAGGCAATTCCTGCGGGTCTCGCGGCAAGAGTCGCACCACTGCAGAATCAACGTCGGGTCGCGGGAAGAACACTGTTGCTGCAACGGTGCGCAGATATTTTACGTGATGCCGCAATTGGATGCGCAATGTGAGACCACCGTAATCATGAGTAGATGGCTTTGCGGAAAGACGCATTGCCATCTCCTTTTGTAATGTAAACAACCATAGTGAGATAGGGCTTGGATGCGCAAGGAACCTCAAGATCAGTGCGCTCGAAATGTTATATGGAAGATTGCCAAGTAATTTCACGCGTCGATGCGAAAACAAGGTGCGCGCATCGAATTTGAGGGCGTCGATGTTGAGCACTTCCAGTTGCTCGTGACTGAAACGCTCGCGTAAGAAATTAGCGAGGCGTGTATCTTTCTCGATCGCAAGAACGCGGGCGCCTTTCTCAAGAAGGAATTTTGTTAACGCTCCCAAACCAGGCCCAATTTCGAGCACGTAATCGCCTGAAGTAATTTGCGCTTGATCGACAATCCATCGCGCAAGGTTTTGGTCGTGCAGGAAGTTTTGACCGAGCGTCTTGACCGGTGAGACGTGTATTTCTTGAAGCGTCGATCGTATGTCGGAGAGCTTCATACTGAGGTTGGCGAAGACGCGGCCAGCCCAGCGAAATCAGTCTCTTTGTTCACAAAATCGTGTGAACAAAATATGCAGGAACGAGCAATTTTATTCACAAGTTATTCACGGGAGATTTACTAGGGATATGCCCGATGTGATTGGTCCGGCGAGAGACTACGCCTATACGTCCGCTCACTGAGCTTCTTCCAATTCTCGACGCCGGCGTTTTTTCCGGCTCTTCCGATACGTGCGACGCGCATCCTTTAGCGAGACGCCTTCGATAAAGTACGCAGTCGCAGCGCGACCAATCGCGTACGTTCCCGAGCCTGCGACCAGGCCGCACACGACGTTCCCCCAACCCGGAAAGAATTTCAGGATCGCGCGGGCGCCTTCGCGCAGGAGCATCGCTGCGCCAACATTTGCACCGAGAGCGCCGGCGAATTCTGCGGAAGCACGCAGGCTGCGTTCCCGCCCGCCTACATACATGATTCCAGAAACCATCATCAGTTGCAGGCTGGTCAGAATCGGCAGATCAGCGAGAGGAATCGGTTGCGCGCCGATGGCCGTACAGACGGCGGTCGTAGATTTTACCAACAGCTGCGCCACTTCTCGCTGCCCTTCGCGATCTCGCGATATCCGGATCATTTCCATCCGCGCTTCATTCGGCAACTCACGCGCCAGGATCGACATAAGACGCCGCGCGTCCGCAGGAGGGAGTTCAAATTCCTGATCGTTATCCACAGGAACCAGCCGCAAAGTTTCCAAAAACACGCCGCGTCTCGCGAGACTTGATCCAGGTACGCGTTCGTCGCGTGTCGCACCGAAGCCGTTGTGATCGCGCGAGGCGATTGTCTCCAACGGCGGAACGACGATCTCGATTATCTTGCGATCCGTTTCCAATGTCTCATTCCAGCTAAGATAACTATTTAAGTCAGCCACTGCCCGCTTCTCCAGCTCCTGCCCGACTCGCTCGTCGCGAATGAAAAAAATGATGTCCGCAGCGCGATATTTGAGTTCGTCCCGGGCGTGAATGGCCGCGGAATCGTCAACCCCGCGAACGTCAATGATCGAAATCTTTCCTCTCTCAGGAAAGCCGACCTCGAACCACCGGCAAAGCGGGGCAGCAGCATTCGGCGCCGCGAATTCGACCGAACCAAAGAGGGCCGAGATGATTTTTCTAGCAGGTAATTTCGCTGAGCCTGCAAAAAGAAAACGCGGTGGGCGTTGCTGGAGAAATAATTGCTTCAGCGGCGTGAGCTCGCTGAGAACAGCTTTCCGGATTTTGGAAGGCAGCCTGCCTGCGAGACGTTCGAGCCTCTCAACAACTTGGAGCAAAGATGGCGTCTTCACAGGCGAAGTAGTCCTCCGACCTTTCGGTTTACCCGTGTCCAATAGCTCAGCAGTGGAAAATTCATTGTGGAACACAAATGTTCGGCCATATAGAGATTCGCGTCTTTAATCTTTAAACTGAAACTTAAAATCTTTCTTCCTTCCATGAGTCTAAATATCAAAATTCTCTCCGAAGCGGCGGACCAGGCACGTGGTTTGTGCATGGACGCTGTAGAAGCTTCGAAATCTGGTCACCTTGGGCTTCCACTCGGCTGCGCCGAAATGGGCGCCGTGCTTTATGGGTATGCGTTAAAGTACAATCCGGACAAACCGCGCTGGATCAATCGCGATATCTTCGTCCTTTCCGCTGGGCACGGCAGCATGTTCTTGTACGCGTGGCTGCACATGAGCGGCTACGATTTGCCGATGTCGGAAATCAAACGATTCCGGCAACTGCATTCCAAGACACCGGGGCACCCTGAATTCGGCGAGACCCCGGGCGTCGAATGCACGACAGGCCCGCTCGGACAGGGAGTCGGCAACTCAGTAGGCATTTCCGTGGCGACAAAAATGGCTGCTGCGC